>CAMTVM010000016.1:0-22834 GCA_947085195.1 uncultured Chloroflexota bacterium | reverse complement strand
GACCCTCGACGTCCTCGGCACCGGCGCCAACGTGACAGGCAGGGACTACAGCGGGCCGGCCATCAGCGGCGTCACCTCCGAGCCGACGGACACCGTCACCGTGACGTCCGTTCGTCAGGGCGCCAAGGGGTCCGTCACGATCGCGCCCGGCGGCTCCGGCGTGATCTACGACGTCAGGGCTTGTGCGTCCGGTGGCGACTCGTTCACCTACACCGTCACCGACGGACACGGTTTCACCGACACCGCCACGGTCTTCGTCACGATCGCCCGACCCGGCCAGAACGGCCTCTCGATCAACCCGATCACCGACGTGCCCGCCCTTGGCTTCGTCCGCAACAGCACCATCGGCAGCACCGTCCCGGCCAGGCTCTCGTGGTGCGGCGTCACCCAGAGTCCCTACCTCGTCCGCGCCTACGCCGTCGGGCAGAGCGTCAACGGCGGCACGTACGGCACCATCGCGTCGGGTACCACCGCCACCTCGAGCACCCGCAACCTCTCGGTTGGCGCCACGTACCGCTGGCGCGCCCGGACCACCGATACCGTCGGCAGGACGGGGTCCTACCGGTACTCGCTCACCGCACGCGTCGCCCGGTACCAGGAGACCAGCACCGCGCTGACCTACTCCGGAACCTGGCGCACGAGCACCACCACCAGCGCATCGGGTGGCGCCCAGCGCTACACGACCGTCGCGGGCGCGAAGGCCACGATCACCCTGACCAACGTCCGCCAGTTCGCCATCGTCGGACCCCGCTCGTCCACGCGCGGCAGCTTCGAGGTCTGGGTGAACGGCGCGAAGGTCGCGACCGTCAGCGAGAAGGCCACCACCACCGTCTACCGGAGGGTCCTCTACGTCCGGGGCCTCACCAGCGGAGTGGGTGTCGCCCACACGATCGAGATCCGCGCCGTCGGCAACGGGAGGATCGACCTTGATGCGATTCTGGCCCTGTCCTGACCGCCGGGGGGCTCTGGTATAGTCACCGGCGCGGCGACAGGTCATCCATGAATACCGGTTACGGAGCGTACTTCGCGCTGTTCTCTGAGATCGGGCTGCTGCTCCTGGTGACCACCCTCGCCGGCGTGGCAGCGGGCTACTGGGCGGACCAGCAGCTCGGGACCCTTCCGGTCTTCGTCCTGGTCGGATTTCTTGCCGGTGCCGGGATCGGGGCGGTGGGGATCTACCGCCTGATCACGCGGTTCCTGAAGCGGTTCGGGTAGACCGGCCACGGAACGGGCTCGATGACACGCGGCCGCGGCCGCGCGACTGACTGCTTGGAGGAAACGTGACGAGCGACTCGCAGCCGGCGGAATTCCGGGGTTCCAGCAAGCGCAACCGGATTCTGCTGCTGCTCGCGGCCGTCATCGTCATCGACGTGATCGCGTTCCTCGTCGCTCCCCCGCTCAACCCGCATCCGGAACCGGGTGTGGACCAGACGGTGTGCGCGTACCCGGTGTGCTTCATCAATGGCAACCTGAAGCTGCCGGCGCCGTACGTCCTGTGGCGGCTGGACGGAGACGTCTCCGATGCCCCGACGGCCCTGGTCACCTTCGACGTGAGCATCTCCTCCACCATCCTCACGATGTGGATCGTGACGGCCCTGGTGATCGTCCTGCTGTTCGCGCTCACCCGCGGCCGCGCGCTGCTTCCCGGCAGGGCACAGAACGCGATGGAGCAGGTGTTCGAGGCGATCGAGGGCTTCGGCACGTCCTTGGGAGGCGCGGCCGCCAAGCCGTTCATCCCGCTGTTCGCGGGCTTTTTCCTGTACATCCTGCTCAGCAACTGGGCCGGCCTCATCCCGCCGGTCGGCAAGGTCCCGATGCTCCGGGTGCCGACGAGCGACGTGAACATCACCATCGGCCTGGCGCTGGTCGCGTTCGCGTTCATCGAGTACCAGGGCTTCAAGGCCCTCGGCGTCCGCGGCTACCTGTCCAAGTTCTTCCCGCTCGGGGAGTTCCGGAACGGGATCGGCGCCGGGATCCTCGCCATGTTCGTGGGCCTGATCGAGCTTCTCCTGGAGTTCGTGAAGCCCGTGACGCTGTCAATGCGACTCTTCGGCAACATCTACGGTGGCGGGGTCGCCCTCGGCGTCGTCACGGCCCTGACCATCGCGATCATCCCGATGGCGATCATCGCGCTCGAGCTCATCCTCAACCTCGTGCAGGCACTCATCTTCTCCACGCTCACGCTGATGTTCACGCTCGCGGCCATGGAAGGCCACGGGGACGAGCATCACGATGACCACGTCCACGCCACCGAGCCCGTGACCGTGCCCGCGGCCACCGGAGCTCACTGACCACCAAGGGATTGATCCCGGCCAGAACGCCGGGGCTCACGGAGGGATACACGATCATGGAGAACCTCGGCGCCGGCCTCGCGGCCTTCGGCGTGCTCGGCCCCGGCATCGCGATCGGGATCATCGGCGGCATGTCCGCCAGCGCGATCGGCCGCAACCCCGAAGCCGCCGGCCAGATCCGCGGCCTCGCGATCATCCTCGCGGCGTTCGCGGAGGGCCTCGGCGTCCTCGCGGTCGTGGTGGGCCTGCTCGCCATCTTCATCGGGCCTGCGGCCGGCTGATCGCGGCCTGACGGGAGACGCCTGTGGACATCCTCACCCTTGCCGGGGAGGCCATCCGCCAGGTCGCCACGCTCGCGGCGGAAGCCGGCGCGGCTGGCGAGCCGGCGAAGTTCCAGATCAACCTGTTCTGGGTCATCGTCAGCGCTGCCAACTTCATCGTCTTCTTCCTGATCGTCCGTTCACTCGCCTTCTCGGGCCTCATCAGGACCCTGGACAACCGCCGCTCGCGCATCGAGCAGGGTCTCCAGGACGCTGAGCAGGCCCGGCGCGATCGTGAGTCAGGCGCGCAGGAACGGCTGACCGCCCTCGCGGAGGCCCGCCGGGAAGCGAAGGAGATCATCAGCCGCGCCCAGAAGGTGGCGATGGAGACGCGCGAAGCGGAGATCGCCGCCACCCGCGAGGAGCTTGGCCGGTTGCGCGAGCGCGCCTCGGCCGAGATCGGCGCGGAGAAGCAGCGGGCCCTCGCCGAGCTCCGTGGCGAGGTCGCGGACCTTGCCCTGGCCGCCGCCGGCCGCGTGGTCGGCGACTCGATGACATCCGACCGCCAGCGCAGGCTGGTCGCCGACTTCCTCGCCGAATCGGCGGGGTCGAACAACTGATGAGCCGACCCGTCGCGGCCGCCCGTCGCTACGCGGAGGCCGCTTTCGAGGTGGCCCTCGCGCACGACCAGCTCGACCGCTGGAAGGGGGACCTCGCCCTTGCGGCGGAGATCCTCGGCCGGCCCGACGTCGCGCCGGTCGTGGATAGCCCGGCCATCCCGCTCGTGGGGCGCCAGGCCGTCGTGTCCGGGCTGCTCGGGTCGCGGGTCCAGCCGGCGGCGCTGCGGCTCGTGAACCTCCTCGTGGCACGCGGCCGGGCGGGCATCCTCCCGCGCGTGGCGGAGGAGTACGCCCGTCGGCTTCACAGCCACCGCGGGGTGGTCATGGCCACCGTCACCAGCGCCGTGCCGCTCACCGCGGACGAGACCGCCGCGATCCTGACCAGGGTCGAGACGATGGCCGGCGCGAGCGTGGAGCTCCGCACGGAGGTCGACCCAGGGCTGCTGGGCGGGCTGACCGTCCAGGTCCGCGACAGGCTCCTCGACGCATCGATCCGCGGCCGCCTCGAGCGGCTGCACGACCAGCTTCACGCGGGGGGACGCCTCCGCTAGCCCCACGCCCGCGCCGCCGGCCGAGATGCCGGCGCGAACGAGAGCCTGCGAACGCCCGAACGGAGACGCGATGGCCATCCGGTCAGACGAGATCATCAGCATCATCAAGAGCCAGATCGAGGACTTCGACGGTTCGGCGGAGACCCGCAGCGTCGGGACCGTTGTCGAGGTCGGTGACGGCATTGCCCAGATCTACGGCCTCGACGCCGCCCTCATGGCCGAGCTGCTCGAGTTCCCCAACGGGGTGATGGGCATGGCCCTCAACCTCGAGGAGGAGACGGTCGGCGCGGTCATCCTGGGTGACGCCACCTCCATCAGGGAGGGGGACCGCGTGCGGACCACGGGCCGCGTCGTGGAGGTCCCGGTGGGCGCCGCGCTGCTCGGCCGCGTGGTGGACCCGCTGGGCAACGCCCTGGACGGCAAGGGCGAGATTCCGCGCACGAAGACCCGCCCGGTCGAGCGCATCGCCCCCGGCGTCATCACCCGCAAGTCCGTGGACACGCCGGTCCAGACCGGCATCAAGGCCGTGGACGCGCTGATCCCCATCGGCCGTGGCCAGCGGGAGCTGATCATCGGCGACCGCCAGACCGGCAAGACTGCCGTCGCGATCGACACGATCATCAACCAGAAGGGCGGGGACCTCGTCTGCATCTACGTGGCGATCGGGCAGAAGCTCTCGACCGTCGCGCAGACCGTGGCCACGCTCGAGAAGTACGGCGCGATGGAGCACACCATCGTGGTCGTCGCCGGCGCCGAGGATCCGGCCCCGCTCCAGTACCTCGCCCCCTACAGCGGCGTGGCGATGGGCGAGGAGGTCATGGAGGTCGGGGTCGAGCTCAACGGCCGACTCGTCAAGGACGCGCTCTGCGTCTACGACGACCTGTCCAAGCACGCCTGGGCCTACCGCGAGATGGCCCTGCTCCTCCGCCGGCCCCCCGGCCGTGAGGCGTACCCGGGCGACGTGTTCTACCTCCACAGCCGCCTCCTCGAGCGTGCCGCACGCATGAACGACGACAACGGCGGCGGTTCCCTGACGGCCCTGCCGATCATCGAGACGCAGTCGAACGACGTCTCGGCCTACATCCCGACCAACGTCATCTCGATCACGGACGGCCAGATCTTCCTCGAGACCGACCTGTTCAATGCCGGCCAGCGGCCGGCCATGAACATCGGCATCTCGGTCAGCCGCGTCGGTTCCGCCGCGCAGACCAAGGCGATGAAGAAGGTCGCGGGTCCGCTCAAGCTGGACCTCGCGCAGTACCGCGCCCTCGCCGCCTTCGCGCAGTTCGCCAGCGACCTGGACAGGGCCACCCGGGACCAGCTGAACCGCGGCGAGAAGCTGTCCGAGATCGTCAAGCAGCCGCAGTACCAGCCGCTCCCGGTGGAGAAGCAGGTTGCGATCCTCGTGGCCGCCACGACCGGCAAGCTGGACGACATTCCCACGCCACGGGTCAAGGAGTTCGAGACGCAGCTCTACCGGTTCCTGGAGACCGAGCGGCCGCAGATCCTCACCGAGCTCGCCGTCGGCAAGACCCTGACGGACGACATCGCCACGGCACTGGGCGAGGCGATCGACTCGTTCCGCCTGAGCTTCCTGGCGTAGTCGGCCAGGGCGGATAGCGAGCGATGCCCAGCCAGCGCGAAATCCGACGGCGGATCGGGTCTGCGAAGAACATCAAGCAGATCACCCGGGCGATGCAGTTCGTCGCGGCCTCCAAGCTGCGCCGGGCGCAGGAGGCGACGCTCGCCGCGCGCCCGTACCGCGAGACGCTCGACGAGGTCATCGCAGATCTCGCGGCCGTGCTCAGCGGCGGCGACCACCCGCTCCTTGCGGAACGGGACCTGGAGCATGAGCACAACCGGCTGATCGTGATCTTCACCAGCGACCGCGGCCTGGCCGGGGCGCTGAACACCAACACGATCCGCTTCGTCGCCCGCGAGATCACGGAGCACCCCGGCGATCTGAAGGTGGCGACGGTCGGTCGCAAGGGCCGCGACGCGATGCGCCGCGCCCGGGTGCCGATCGCGGCCCACTTCGAGGGCTTCGGAGACCGCCCGACGTTCGCCGAGGTCCTGCCCCTCGCCCGGCTCGTGACCGACGACTTCGTGGCCGGCACCTACGACCACGTGGACGTGGTCTACTCCCGGTTCGTCTCCACCCTGGTCCAGCGGCCCGTCATCGAGCAACTGCTCCCCGTCGTGCCGGCCGAGGACACCGTCGGCGTCCCCGGCAACCAGTTCCTGTTCGAGCCCAACCCTGCGATCTTCCTCCGGTCGCTCCTCCCGCGCTACGTCGCGACCCGCCTGTTCCAGGCGGTGCTCGAGTCCAAGGCCAGCGAGGAGTCGTCCCGGATGGTCGCCATGAAGAACGCCACCGAGAACGCCCAGGAGCTCATCGAGGACCTGACGCTCTCGTACAACAAGGTCCGTCAGGCCAACATCACTCGCGAGATGGTTGAAATCGCGAGCGGCGCCCAGGCCCGCTAGGCCGGCGTGAACGAGGAGGCACTCCCACCCATGGCGACCGCCGCCCCTTCCGCGACCGGCCGGGTCATCCAGATCACCGGTCCGGTCGTCGACATCGAGTTCCCCGCCGGGCAGCTGCCCGGGATCTACAACGCCGTCGAGATCCTCCGCGAGGGGCAGGTCCCGCTGGTGTGCGAGGTCCAGCAGCACCTGGGCAACAACTGGGTCCGCGCCGTGGCCATGACCACCACGGACGGCCTGGCCCGCGGCACGCAGGTGCGCGACACCGGCGCCCCGATCACCGTGCCCGTCGGCGAGGTCACGCTCGGCCGCGTGTTCGACGTCCTCGGCCACCCGATCGACGGCAAGGGACCGGTTGAGGCCGTCCACATGCTCCCGATCCACCGCCGGCCGCCGCCCTTCGCGGACCAGACCACCGAGGTCGAGGTCTTCGAGACGGGCCTCAAGGTCATCGATCTCGTCTGCCCCTTCCGCAAGGGCGGCAAGGTCGGCATCTTCGGCGGCGCCGGCGTCGGCAAGACGGTCATCATCCAGGAGCTGATCAACAACGTCGCCAAGGAGCACTCGGGCGTGTCGGTGTTCGCCGGCGTCGGCGAGCGCTCCCGCGAGGGCAACGACCTGATCGCGGAGATGACCGAGTCGGGCGTCATCGCCAGCACCGCCTTCGTGTTCGGCCAGATGAACGAGCCGCCCGGCGCCCGCCAGCGCGTGGGCCTCACCGGCCTGACGATGGCGGAGTACTTCCGCGACGAGGAGGGCCGCGACGTCCTCCTGTTCATCGACAACATCTTCCGGTTCACTCAGGCGGGCTCCGAGGTGTCGGCGCTGCTTGGCCGCATGCCGTCGGCCGTCGGCTACCAGCCCAACCTGGCCACCGAGATGGCCGCGCTCCAGGAGCGGATCACCTCCACGACAAAGGGGTCGATCACCTCGCTCCAGGCCGTGTACGTCCCCGCGGACGACTACACGGACCCGGCGCCCGCCACCACCTTCGCCCATCTCGACTCCACGATCCGCCTCGAGCGGTCCATCGCCGAACTCGGCATCTACCCGGCGGTGGACCCGCTGACCTCCACCTCCCGCGTCCTCGATCCCCTGATCGTGGGTGTCGAACACTACGACGTGGCCCAGGAGACCAAGCGCGTCCTCCAGCGCTACCGCGACCTCCAGGACATCATCTCGATCCTCGGCATCGACGAGCTGTCCGAGGAGGACAAGTCCACGGTCGCCCGGGCCCGCCGCCTCCAGCGGTTCATGAGCCAGCCGTTCACCGTGGCCGAGGTCTTCACGGGCCGCAAGGGCCAGTACGTGACGATCCGCGACACCGTTGCCTCGTTCAAGGAGATCCTCGAGGGCAAGGCCGACTCGCTCCCCGAACAGGCCTTCTTCCTCGCCGGAACGATGGACGACGTCCGCGAGAACGCGGCGAAGCTGGCCGGATAGTCACGATGCAAGCGTGTCCGCTCCCGCCGTCCGGCGCTCGGGCCGATTCCAGTCTGCGGACTGAGATCGCCCTCCACCCAGCCGGCTGGCGAGAGCGGCCATGAACTGGGGACTGCACTGATGACACTCCACCTCGAGATCGTCACGCCCGAGCGCCTGGCGTACTCGGACGAGGTCGACATGGTCCTCGTGCCGAGCATCGACGGCGAGCTCGGCATCCTGCCCCACCACACCCCGCTGGTCAGCATCCTGGGTGTGGGCGAGCTCCGGATCCGCAAGGGCGACAGCGAGGAGAGCTTCGCCATCGTCGGCGGGTTCCTCCAGGTCCGCCCGGACAAGGTCGTGGTGATGGCCGAGACGGCTGACATGGCGGCCGAGATCGACCTCGAGCGGGCCGAGGAGGCCCGAAAGGAGGCCGAGCGTGCGCTCGTGTCCGGCTACCACGAGGGCGCCGACCTGGCCGCCGCCCGCGCAGAGCTCCAGCAGGCGCTGCTGCGGATCCGGGTGGCCGGGCGCCGTCACCGGGAGGGCCCGCGCTCGCGCGGCTGACTGATGGCTGACGCCAGGCCGTTCCACTGGGAGTACCACCCAGAGCCGCCGCCTCCGGAAGCCTTCCGGATCGAAGGTGGACGGGCGCTCCGGGGCACCATCCGCGTCAGCGGCGCGAAGAATGCGGCCTTGAAGCTGTTGGCCGCCGCCGTCCTGACTGGAGAGCGCTGCCGGTTCTCCAATGTCCCCGAGATCGAGGACGTCCGCGTCATGGCGGAGGTCCTGACGGACCTGGGCGTCGTCGTGGACCACCCGGCGCACGGTATCTACGAGGTCGCGGCCGGCGACGTGGACTGGCTGTTCATCCCGCTCGAGGCCGCGGCCAAGATGCGCGCCTCGTTCATCCTCCTGGGTCCGCTGCTCTCCCGCTTCGGCCGCGTGATCATCAGCAACCCCGGCGGAGACCGGATCGGGCGTCGCCCGGTCAACCTGCATGTGGATGCGATGCGGGCGCTGGGCGCCGAGATCGAGTACCGGAACGGCTACTACTACGCCCAGGCGCCGGGCAGGCTCCGCGGGGGCGAGGTCACCTTCCCGCAGGTGACGGTCATGGGCACCGAGAACGCGATGCTGGCCGCCACGCTGGCCGAAGGGCACACGGTCATCCGCCCGGCGGCGCAGGAGCCGGAGGTCGACGACCTCATCACGTTCCTCGTCGAGATGGGTGCGGACGTGGCGCGCACGGCTCCCGACGTCATCGAGGTCCACGGGCAGAAGCGGCTGCGGGGTGCCGACCACGCCGTGCTCCCGGACCGGATCGAGACGGGGACCTTCCTCGTCGCGGCGGCCGTGACGGGCGGGCGGATCACGCTGGAGAACGCCGCCTGCGATCAGGTCGGGGCGCTGGTGGAGGTCTTCGGCCGCGTGGGAATCCCGGTCGCGTGCGGGACCCACACCATCGAGATCGACGCAACCGGCCTGCGGTCGGGCGACCTGCGTGCCTGCGACATCGAGACGGCGCCGTACCCGGGCCTCGCCACGGACGTCCAGCCGCCGATTTGCGTCCTGCTGACCCAGGCGACCGGGACCTCGCGGGTCCACGAGGCGATCTTCGAGGACCGTATCGAGTGGCTGGCCGAGCTGCGCAAGCTTGGCGCCCGGATCGACATCCAGGATGCGCACCACGCGTCCATCCACGGCCCGGCCCGCCTCCGTGGGGCCGAGGCGTCCATCGGCGACCTGCGCGCCGGCGCCTCGCTCATCCTGGCGGCCCTCGCCGCGGACGGCGCCTCGCTGATCCACGGCGCGCACCACGTTCACCGCGGGTATGAGAACATCGACCGCAAGTTCCAGCAGCTCGGCGCGATCATCTCGCGCTCGGCCGACCCGGCCTGAGGCGCCGGACACCCTCGACCCTGACCCATCCCGCCGGCCCCGAAGGGCCGTGCCACGCATCGGAGTAGCATCCCCTCGTCATGAAGATCGGCATCGACCTCGGCACCGCGAACGTCATCGTCTACGTGAAGGGCAAGGGCATCGTCATCACGGAGCCCTCCGTCGTCGCGGTCGGTGAGGACAACAGGATCGTCGCCGTGGGTGAGGAAGCCCGCGCGATGATCGGCCGGACCCCCGGCAACATCCAGGCCATCCGCCCCATGAAGGACGGCGTCATCGCCGACTACGTCATCACGGAGGCCATGCTCCGGTTCTTCATCGGCAAGGCGACGAAGGGCCGGATCGGCTTCTCCCGCCCGGACGTGATGATCAGCGTCCCTGCCGGCGTCACCTCCGTGGAGAAGCGCGCCGTGCGTGACGCGGCGCTCAAGGCCGGCGCCAAGGACGCGTACCTCATCGAGGAGCCCCTGGCGGCCGCCATCGGCGCCAACGTGCCGATCAGCGGGCCCTCCGGGAACATGATCATCGACATCGGCGGCGGCACGTCCGAGATCGCGGTCATCGCGCTGGGCGGCATCGTCGTCAGCAACAGCCTGCGCGTCGGCGGCAACAAGTTCGACGAGGCGATCGCAACCTACATCCGCAAGAAGTACAACCTCATGATCGGCGAGCGCACGGCGGAGGAGGTCAAGATCCAGATCGGGACAGCCCTCCCGCTGGAGCGCGAGCTCACGATGGAGGTCCGCGGCCGGGACCTGATCGCCGGCCTGCCGCGCACGATCCCGATCACGTCCTCCGAGGTGATGGAGGCGATCGAGATCCCGCTCCAGCAGTTGGTCGCCGCGGTGCGCCTGGTGCTGGAGCAGACGCCGCCGGAGCTCAGCTCGGACATCATCGACAAGGGCATGGTCATGTCGGGCGGCGGCTCGTTGCTGCGCAACATCGACAAGCTGCTGACGCAGGTCACCGGCGTCCCCTGCCACGTGGCGGAGAACGCGCTGAACTGCGTGGCCCTGGGCACCGGGCTCGCCCTGGAGCACTTCGACTTCTTCAAGAAGTCCCTCGTCCAGCAGATCTGAGTGAGTCCGGGCGGGCGTGGCGGCGTGGGCATCCGCCGCGATTCCAGTCCTGCGGGACTGAGATCGCGTCCGGTAGCCCCCACCACCACCCCTACTCCTTCTCGCCCGGCCGATGTTGGCTCCGCTGGAGGAAGACGGTGAGGGCGTTCATCGACCTCCACTGCCATACGTCGGCGAGCTTCGACTCGCTCGCCTCGCCCGAGGCCGTCGTCCGGGCAGCGGCGAAGCGCGGGCTCACGCACCTGGCGATCACGGACCACGATCGGATCGAGGGAGCGCTCCGGGCGCGCGACGCGGCCCCGGAAGGGCTGACCATCATCGTGGGCGAGGAGATCAGGACCGCCGACGGGGACCTCATCGCCGTCTTCCTGGAGCGCGCGGTGGCGCCCGGGATGCCGGCGCGCGAGACGATCGCGGAGGTCCGGGCGCAGGGCGGTCTCCTCGGGATCCCGCACCCGTTCGACCGGTTCCGCGGCTCCATGCTGAAGGACCCGCGCCTTGAGGCGATCGGTGGGCTCGTGGACTGGGTGGAGGCGCACAACGCGCGCGTCGTGGGCGGGACGGGCAACGATCGGGCCGCCGAGTTCGCGCGCGAGATGGAACTGCCGGGCATCGCGGTGTCCGATGCGCACAGCGCGCTCGAGGTCGGTGTTGCCTACACCATGCTCGAGGGCGACCCCTGCACGCCCGCGGGGCTGCTGGCCGCGCTGGCCGGGCTGGTCTCAACCGGGCTGGTTCCGGGTCGTGCCTCATACTTCGTGCGGACCTTCACGCCGATCGCCAGGGTCGTCAACCACGCCCGCGGAAACCGGCGCATCACGCCGACGCCGGCCCGTGGGGCGGGCCGCGCCGAATGAGTGAGCCACCCGTGTCAGAGACCGAACAGGCGCCGCTTCTCACCCTGCCGTCGGAGGATCGCGAGGATCGCGAGGAGCGCGAGTCCGCCGCCGACCAGGTGTCGCTCGGCCGACGGTTGCGCCAGCCCCGGACGATCCTGTCGATCGCGGTCCCGCTGATCCTGCTCGTCCTCGCGTTCCAGGTCGTCCTGAAGGTCTCGTTCGGGGACATCGTTGCCGGGGTCGCAGACGCCAACCCGCTGCTGCTGCTGGCTGCCTTCGTCATCTTCTACCTGGGCTTCCCGCTGCGGGGCCTCCGCTGGGCGCTCATCCTGCGCGGGACCGGGCTGCGGATCCGGTTCAGGGACTCCACCGAGATCCTGTTCCTGTCGTGGCTCGTCAACTGCCTCGTGCCCGCCAAGCTGGGCGATGTCTACCGCGCCTACCTGCTCAAGATCAACAGCCCCGTGTCGCTGTCGCGGACGTTCGGCACCGTGTTCATCGAGCGCGTCCTGGACCTGTTCGCGATCGCGACCCTCGGGCTCGCTGCCGGGTTCTGGAGCTTTCGGACGGGCCTCCCGGAGGGGGTCCAGTTCGTGGCCCTGCTGGGCATCATGGTCGTCGTCATGCTGGCGGTCGGCCTGCTGACGCTGCGCAACTTCGGCCGGCGGATCCTGGGGCGTCTGCCGCTCCCGGCCCGGATCCTGGAGCTCTACGACAAGTTCGAGGACGGGGTGTTCGGGGCCGTCGCGGCCCGCGCACTGCCGCGCCTGATCGTCCTCACGGGATGCATCTGGGCGACCGAGGGCCTGCGGCTGTGGCTCGTCGTCCAGGCGCTGGGCTTCCCGGATGCGAACCTCGGGATCTCCGGGGCGTTCTTCGTGGCGCTGATCGGATCGCTGCTCACGGCCGTCCCGCTGAGCCCCGCCGGGTTGGGCCTCGTCGAGGCTGGCATGGTGGGCATCCTGGTGGCCGCCTACGGACTCCCGCTGACCGAGGCGACGACGATCGCCCTCGTGGACCGGGTCATCAGCGTGTTCTCGATCATCCTGATCGGCTCCATCGCGTACGCGATCTCCGGCAAGCGCCGGGGTGAGGGCCTGAGGCTGTCGGCGGAGGCCGATCCGGCCGTCGCCTGACCGGGTCCGGGGTGCATCCCCCGAAAGGTTCACGCCCGCACCGGCGCCAACCACACCCAACCGCAGCACCGCGGTGACGAGGCGGCACCACCTCCTCAGTACCAACGGGGGATTGGGTCCCGGACGCACCAGGGCGACACTGCTCGCAGATCCCGCGCACTGATCGCGGGTACAGAACAAGGCGAGCATGACGACCGATAACGGGCGCGCATTCAACGAGTGGCTGCGAGCACAGCTCAAGGCCAAGAAGATGTCGCAGCGCCAGCTGGCCCAGCAGTCCGGGGTCGATCACTCGACGATCTCCCGGCTCATCCGGGGCGATCGCATGCCCTCGCTGGGGACGGCGACGAAGCTGGCGCGCGGTCTCCGCGAGATCCACGAGGATTCCGACACGGCCGCGGCCCTCGGGGTGGTGTCGATCGGACCCCAGAACCCGACGGCGCGCGTGGAATATGCGCTCCGCGCGGACGAGTCCCTCTCGGAGCCCCAGGTCCGCCAGATCATGGAGTACTACCTGGCCGTTCGTGTCCGCCGCTTCGCGCGGACGTACTCGAGCATCGGTGCCGCGACCTCGCCCGCCGGCAGCAACGGGGTCACGGCCTCGCCCCCCGGCACGGTCTATGGGCGCGTGCCGGCCTACGCGGGGAGCGGCGTGGCAGCACCTGCCGTCCTTCGCACCGCTCCGCCGCGCTACGGTGCGCCGCGGCCTCCCTCTCGCCCGCCCGCCCGCCCGCCGGGTCGTCCGTAGCCATTCTCAGGGCACGCCCTGGACGTCCCTCCACGTTCGGGTCTCGGGGACAGCGAACGCCGGCCTGCAGGGGCCGGCGTTCGCGCTGTCACAGAGCCACCCGCCTCAGGCGCTGAACGTCGCGAGGACGAGGGCCACCAGGACGATCGTCTCCACGGGCACCGCGCGGAGCCGATCGCGCAGCCCGGTCACAAGCCTGCCCAAGGCTGTGCGGCACCTCGTGCCGGCGGGTCGTGCTCGTCCTCGGCAGGGGCGCTGTGTCCCCGCGAGGCACGGGCCGCGAACGCCTCGGGTGGAAGATCGGACAGGGGGCGCCCGGCGGCGACGTCGCGCACGCGGCGCATGTTGATCTCGTCGTAACCGGCCTCCATGCCGGGGGTCTCCAGGATGTAGGTCACGTGGTCCAGCGCAGGATGGGTGAGAATCCGCTGGAGCCCCGAGGCCCCGATCCGTCCCGCGCCGACGTGCTCGTGGCGGTCCGTGCGCGCCCCGCGTTCGGAACGTGAGTCGTTCAGGTGGACCAGCTGCAGGCGGCCCAGGCCCAGGACGTCCTCGAACTCGGCCAGCGTCCCGTCAACGCCCAGGGCCGTGTCGATCGGGTAGCCGGCGCCCCAGGCATGCGCGGTATCGAGGCAGTACCCGAACCGGCCGCGGTCGATGCCGGCGCCCGCCACCGCATCGTCGATCCGCCGCAGCTCCTCGAACGTGGCCCCCATCCCGAAGCCACCGCCCGCCCCGTTCTCCAGCACCAGGATGACGTCGCCGGGGCCCGGTTCGGAATCGGTGCCGGCGCCGTCCACCGCCAGCTCGAACACCTGCCGGACCCCGAGCGCCAGCTGCTCCAGCCCGGCGTCCGGGCCCGCGCCACGGTGCGAACCGACGTGGACGTTGACGTAGCGGGCTCCGTACGCCGCCGCGACGCGCAGCTCGTTGGCCAGGACGGTGACGGAGCGCAGGTGGAGGTCAGGCTCGGGGCTCGCGAGGTTGATGAGGTAGGGGGCATGGATCGCGAGCGGGGCGATGTCGTGCTCGGCGAGTCGGTTGCGGAAGGCCGGCAGCTCCCGCGGCAGGGTGGGGCGGCGGCGCCAGGACGCCGGGTTGTCGCTGAACACCTGGAGCGCGGACGCACCGATCCGCGCGGCCCGATCCGCCGCACGGACCATGCCGGGGCCGAGGGGCAGGTGGGCACCCAGGCGCCGTCCGTTGGGAAGCATCCAGCGATGCTGGCGTTAGCGGCGGGCGTCCTTGGTGCTGGCCCTGCGACCCTGGGTGTACTCGCCGCCCACCACCGGCTCGATCAGCCCGTAGTGGCCGTCCCTGCGCTTGTACAGGACCGAGACGCGCTCGTTCTCCGCGTTCACGAACACGTAGAAGGCGTGGCCCAGGTCCTCCATCGCCGCGACCGCGTCCTCCTCGAACATCGGCTCGATGGCAAACCGCTTGGTCTTGACGATCTTCCGGTCGCCGCTGCCGTCGGCGGTCCCGTCCGCGATTCTGCGCAGGAGCGTCTTCTCCTCCTCCGGACGGGCCCGGACTCGTGGCTTCTCCTTGTGGTCGATCGTCTGGCGCTCCACCTTGTCGACGACGCCGTCCAGGGCCTCCTGGTACGAGCCGCCGGTGGCGCGGCTGCGCAGCGTCGCCCCGTCGATGACGAGCGTCACGTCCACGATGTGCGCGTCCGCGGCACTCCGGTGCGCCTCGTTGGATAGTTCGATGACGGCATCCGCTCGGTCATCGAAGAGTCGCTCGAGGCGGGCGAACTTGCGCTCAGCGTACTGGCGGACCCGGTCCGGGACCTCGAGGTTCTTGCCCCTGACGATCGTCCTCACGGCTGACCTCCCGGCGCGCTACGGCGCCTGGCTGCGGGGGCGGGAGGGTCCGCGACTCGACCCAACCCTGGAGTTTGAGTATAGAGGCGCAGGAGAATCCGTTCGCCGGTCGTCATCGCTCGCGCGCCACGGTCACGGCGCTCACGGCCGCCGCTCCGGCACCCAGGAGGGCCTCAGCGCAGGCGACCAGCGTCGCGCCCGTCGTGACGACGTCGTCCACAAGCACCACCCACCGGCGCGCGACCGCCGGCCCGAACCCCGCGCGGACCTCGAAGGCGCCGTGCACGTTCCGCGCCCGGTGCCGGCGGTCCAGCCGGTACTGGGCCGTCGTTGCGCGGGCACGGACGAGCGAGCGCTGCCAGGGCACATCCAGCACGTCCGACGTCGCCGCGGCGATCAGTTCCGCCTGGTCATACCCGCGCTCCCGGCGCCGCACCTCGTGGACGGGAACGGGGACAAGGAGATCGCCGCCGGCCCCCGCCACCCGCCACCGGGCCGCGACCGCCGCACCCAGCGGGGCGGCCAGCCGCTGCTCGCCGGTGTACTTGAGCGCATGCAGGGCGCGCCGCGTCACGCCCCCGAACGGCGAGCACCAGTCCAGTTGGAGCAGCGGTTCCGGAGGCCCCTCCGCCAGCCCGAGGGGCGTTCCCGGTGGCAGCGCGAGCCGCGCGTGCAGCGCCGGGAGGCAGGAACGACAGAGGGCGTCACCCTCCGCGCCGCAGCCGGCACACGCCGCCGGCAGGGCGAGATCCAGAAGGCGTCCGATGGGATGGCGCGCACGGGTCACGTGCCGCAGGATGGCCGAACCCGCTTACGTGCCGCTCACCCCGGACCCCTGCGCGCGCTCGCGGATCTCCACCCGGTCGCCTGCCGCGGTCCCCGTCGCGTCGATCGTGCCGACCGGCAGCTCCAGCACCCCGTCCGCACCCCGGACCAGCGGCACGATCCCCGTCCACGCCCGGAGCCCGCGACGTACCGCCAGCACGCGCCGCACCCCGCCCGCATCCGCCTTCGACACGAAGATCGCATCGATCGGGAACCGCATGAACATCATGTGGATCCCGTTGCTGGCCGGCAGCCAGAGGCCCGCCCCGGCCGGCAGCGACCGGCGACCCATCAGCCCCAGGAACTTGTCCCACAGCGAGGCGGCCGTCTCCAGGTGCTCCGCCAGCACCGCTCCACGCTCAAGGTTGTGCGCCACGCCAGGGTTCCGCCCAGCCCCGTCGCGCGCCACTGTCGCCACCGTAGGGGTCAGACGACCGGGGCCAGGTTGATGATGATCAGGATGATCGCCGGGCCGAGGATGACGATGAACAGCGACGGAAAGATGCACCCGACCAGGGGGAACAGCATCTTGATCGGCGCCTTGGCCGCCATCTCCTCGGCACGCTGGCGGCGCTCGATCCGCAGCTGCTCGGACTGGACCTGCAGCACCTTGCTGATCGACACGCCGAGCTGTTCGGCCTGGATGATCGCCCCGATGAAGTTGGTGAGGGCCGGCACCTCGGTACGCGCCACGATGTCCCGGAGCGCGTCCCGCCGGGCCTTGCCAACGCGGATCTCGGCCAGGGCTCGCCGGAACTCCTCGGTGAGGGGTCCCTTGAGCTTCTCCACCACCTTGCCCAGCGCGCCGTCGAAGCCGAGGCCCGCGCGGACCGAGATGGTGAGCAGGTCCAGGGCATCCGGGATCTGCAGCAGGACCGCCTTCTGGCGCTTCTTGACGCGCCCGCCGAGCCAGAACTCCGGGGCGGTGTAGCCGAACATCGTGCCGACCGCGATCATCGCGAAGTTGATCGGGACCGGCACGTCGATCAGGCCCGGGAACACGAACAGGAGGACGAACAGGCCCGCGCCGATGATGGCGCCCACTGCCTTGATGCCCAGCCAGTCGGCCACGCGCAGGTCGCCCGGGTTGCCCGCCAGCGCCAGGCGCCGCTCGGTCTGCTGGCTGAATGAGGTGCTCGTCATGCGGGCGACCGTCCCGGAGAGACGGTTTGCCAGGGGCCGGATCGTCCGCTCGAACAGCGGCTGTTGCAGCTCCAGCTCCTCCAGGTTGGCCGCCTGGACGGAACCCAGCTGAGTGAGACGGGCCTGCACCGGGTCCACCGGCGAGCCTCCGGCGAGTCCGATGACGATCAGGAGGATGGCGCCGGCGGCCACGGCCGCCACGATGAGGGACAGGGGCTCCATGGCTAGACCTCGATGTCCACGATCTTGCGGATGAACATGAAGCCCATGAACATCGAGAAGCCGCCCAGCATCAGGATGATCACCCCGCCCGGGAGTCCGAGGATGGACACGCGAGGGTCGAACATCGGCTCCATGAAGCCTGGGGCCGCGACGAACAGGAACCCGGCCAGCCCGATCGGCAGGAAGCCGACCACGTAGCCCGACATGCGCTGCTGCGCCGTCAGGGTCCGGATCTCGCCCTGGATGCGGACCCGCTCCCGGATGGTGAACGCGATCGAGTCCAGGATCTCGGCAAGGTTGCCGCCGACGGTGTGCTGGATCGAGATGGCGGTGGCCATGAGATCCAGGTCGTCGGACTTCACGCGCCTGACCATGTTCTCCAGGGCGACGTCGAAGGACAGGCCCAGGTTGACCTCGCGGATCACGCGGCCGAACTCCGTGGAGATCGGCGGGCGGGACTCGCGGACCACCAGCTCGATGCCCTGGAGGAATGACGAGCCGGCGCGCAGGGCGTTGGCGATCAGGGTGATCGTGTCCGGCAACTGCTTGTTGAAGGCGTTCAGTCGCCCGCTCTTGCGCCGTCCCAGCCAAGAGCGGGGCAGCAGGAACCCGATGAAGGCCCCCACCAGCAGGAAGACCGGGTTGCCGAGCGCCGGCAGCGCGAACGACAACACGACCATCCCGATCGGGACGCCGATCACGCACCCGACCCAGATCATCAGGTACTCGCTGACCTTGAGGCGCAGGTCCGCCTGCGCGATCTCGCGCGCCAGGTTGGCGCCGAAGTCACGCTGCTCGACCACCTTGTTGAACTGCGCCAGGGCGGCGCTCGAGGACAGCGCCGCGCCCAGGCCGCCCTGGCCGACCGCGGGCGCGGCGACCTTCTCGGGCTTGCCCGAGGCGTACCGCTCAAGTCGGGCGTTCACGTCCGAACCGCCGCCGGACATGGCGATCCCGACCGCGATCAGGAGGATCGCGAGGGCCGCGACGCCGGCGATGGCGATGGTCATGGTGTCCACGAGCAGGCTCCCCCGCCTCCCTAGTAGCTGAAGCCGAACAGGCCCGGCGGCAGGTGAATGCCCTGGACCTCGAACTTCTCGACGAACTTGGGCCGGATGCCGGTCGGCTTGAGCCGCCCCTGGATCTTGCCCTCGACAATGCCCGTCTGCTCGAACACGAACACGTCCTGCATCACGATGACGTCACCCTCCATGCCCTGGACCTCGGTGATGTTCGTGATGCGGCGCGTGCCGTCCTTGAGCCGGGCCTGGTGGACGATGAGGTCCACCGCGGATGCGATCTGCTCCCGGATCGCTCGCACGGGCAGGTCCACGCCCGCCATGAGGACCATCGTCTCGAGACGGGAGAGCATGTCGCGGGGGCTGTTGGCGTGGCCCGTGGACATCGAGCCGTCATGGCCCGTGTTCATGGCCTGGAGCATGTCCAGCGCCTCGCCCGAACGGCACTCGCCGACGATGATGCGGTCGGGCCGCATCCGGAGGGAGTTCCGGACGAGCTCGCGGATCGGGATGGCGCCCTTGCCCTCGATGTTGGGCGGGCGGGACTCCAGCGTCACCACGTGCTCCTGGCGAAGCTGCAGCTCGGCCGCGTCCTCGATCGTGACGATCCGCTCGTCGTTCGGGATGAACGACGACAGCACGTTCAGGGTGGTCGTCTTCCCGGAGCCGGTACCACCGGACACGAACAGGTTGAGACGGGCCTCGACCGAGGCTCGCAGGAACTCGAACATCTCCGGGGTCGCGGTGCCGAAGCGGACCAGGTCGTCCACGGTCAGGGGACTGGCCGAGAACTTCCGGATCGTGATGACGGGGCCCACCAGCGACAGCGGCGGGATGATCGCGTTCACGCGCGACCCGTCGGTGAGGCGGGCGTCCACCATCGGCGACGACTCGTCCACGCGGCGGCCGATCGGGGCGATGATCCGATCGATGATGCGCATCACGTGGTCGTCGTTCTGGAAGACGACGTTGGTGAGCTCGAGACGGCCGCTGCGCTCGATGTAGACCTGGCGCGGGCCGTTGACCATGACCTCGGAGATGGACTCGTCGCGGAGAAGGGGCTCCAGCGGCCCGAGGCCGATGATCTCGTCGGTGATCTGCTCGAGCATCCGCACGCGCTCGGCGCGGGTGAGGGCCAGTCCCTCCTCGTCGATGACCTTGCCGAAGATCTCCTCGATCTGCCGGCGGACCTCGACCTGGTTGGACAGATCCAGCTTGGGATCCAGATCCTGGATGACCCGATTCTGGATCCGGAACTTCACGTCCCGGAACGACTCCCGGACCGGGGCCTGGGACGTCAGTCGTCCGCCGCCCATGGGGACGGGTGGCGGGCTGCCGAAGCCCCCCGGCACCGGCGCGGGGACGTTGGACCCGCCTTCGGGTCCTGCCCCGGCGCCGGGACGGGCGCTCTCGATGCGCTTGAGGAGGGACATCGCCTACACCCCTTCGGCCGCGGACGGCCCTTGCTCTCGCCGCCGCGTCATCGCCACGCGAACAACGACTTCTTCTGGGCGGATTTCTTCGCCGGCTCGCCGACCCCTGCGGGATGGCTCCCGACCACCGCGGATGCGAGCCGGAGGATGTCCTGGGACACCTGCGCCTCGCGGTTGGACAGGAAGAACGGCACGCCCCGGTTGAGGGCGTACACGACGCTTCGACCGTCGGAGACGATCGTATGATCCACGCGCCGCCCGATCGAGTGCTCCACGTCGGCGACGCGGATGCCCAGCGACGAGTCGGCCCGGTTGAGGACCAGCCGGACCTTGTCCGACCGGTACCCGAGCTGCTCCGCCACCTCGAGGAAGAGGCGGATATTCTTGATCGACGTGATCTCGAGGGACAGCATCGTGAGGACGGTATCCGCGAGATCGAGGATGGCGAGGGTGGTGTCGTTGAACGACGACATGCAGTCGACGATCACCAGGTCGTGCTCGACGCGCAGCGCCTCGATGATGCGCTTGGCGCCAAGCGGCGTGATGAGTTCGGCCATCTCGGGCGACGGCGGGGCCAGCAGGACCCGGACGCCGGCGGAGTGGCTGACGAGGAAGGCGTCGAGCGACTCGAGGTCGCCGCTCTCAAGCTCCGGGAGCAGGTCCGCGATGGACTTGTTCTTGGGATTGAGGTTGAGCAGGACGCCCACGTCCCCGAACTGGAACGACGCGTCCATGAGGCACGTGCGCTGCCCCATCTCGGTGGCCGCGGCGACGGCGAGGTTGACGGCGAGCGTCGTCCGGCCGACGCCGCCCTTGGGGCCGAACACGGCAATGACGCGGCCGGGCTCACGATTCCCGCCGGTCTGCGCGGTCAGGCCCGTGGCCTGCGGCGCGCCACGGGCCCCCGGCGCGCTCCCGGAGGCGGGTTGGGCGGCGATGCGGGAGAGCTTGTCGCGCTCCCTCGTGTAGACCTGGCGGATGGAGGACGTCAGCTCGTCCGAGGAGAACGGCTTGACCAGGAACTCGCGCGCCCCCGCCAGCATGGACCGGCGGAGGTAGTCCGCCTCGCCCTGCACGGACATCATCACGACCGCCGTGGTCGGAACGTCCGCCGCCAGGCGCTCCGTGGCGGTGATCCCGTCCATGTCCGGCATGTTGATGTCCATGAGGACGACGTCGGGCGTCAGCCTCATGGCCATCTCGATCGCCTCGCGTCCGGACGCCGCCGATCCCACGACCTCGATATCCGTCTCGAAGCTGAACAGCTTCGAGAGGTGATCCCGGGTCTCGGGGATGTCGTCGACGATGAGGACTCGGATCTGGTCTGCCATCAGGAGTGGGTCTGACCTCGAAGGGCCTTGGGTGGCGCTGTCAGGAGCGGTACGGGTGACCGGTGTCCGGGGTCGCCGATCGGCCGGCTCCTGGCCGGCCGATCGGCGCGGACCCTCGCCGGGCCGGCCGGTCAGGGCCTCGGCGTGGCGAGAGTGCCCGGGTAGGGCGTCGGCTGGATCACCTGGACGACGGTCGGCGGCAGGACCCCGCGGTCGTCGACCAGGCGCCGGAGCGTCACGCCGGTGGTGGTGACAACAGGGCAGTAGGTCAGGCCCTCGAGCGGCTTGGTCGTGCAGTCCTTCGACGACCGGAGGACGAGCGAGATGTCGCCGTCCATCTGGCTGAACTTGATGACCTCGGCGTCCTGGGCCGGCACGGCCAGGATCACGATCTGCTGCCGGCCGCTCAGCGTCGTCACGGTGCCGCCCTCCGGGGTCGGGCTGCCCTCGGGGGCCGCCGCCGCCCCTTCGGTCGGTGGCGGGAGCAGGGTGCCGAGGACCTGGAGACCCTGGGAGAGGACCTTGACGGTCGTGTGGTTGTAGGTCTCGTCCGGAACCTTGTTGTAGGCGTAGGTCCCCGGCGACGGGAGGGGCCCGGGGACGACGACCGGTACCTTCTCGACGCTGGTGAAGCCGCTGATGACGTCCACGAAATCGCCGGCCTTGATGATCGTGCCGACGCCCGAGATCTGGTCCACCTGGATCGAGATCGCGACGTAGCCTGCGGGCACTTCGATGTTCTCGATGCTGCCCCCGGTGCTGCCGAGGGTCTTCTGGCTGATGTACTGGCCGGCGGTCACGCTGGTGCGTGCCGTCTGGCCGATCACGAACGAGACGTCTGCGAAGCCGTCGGCGGGCTTGTCCGCGAGCGCGACCTCGCTGGTCTTGACGTCGGCCGCCGTGATCTTGGCGCCGAGGTCGATGTTCTTCGCGGCCACGACGATCCTGGCCGTCGTGGGCGGCGCATCAACCGGCTTGGTGCCGCTCCCCTGGAGGGTGAGCATGACCAGGACGAAGGCGACCAGGGCAAGGAAGATCCCGACAAGCAGGACCAACCGGTTCGAGCGCTTCAAAGATGTATCTCCCCGAGCCGATGTGACAGGTGGCACCACTCTAACACCGCGATTCCACCCCGCGACCAACCAATAGGGCCATGACCCCTGGGAGGAAATGGGCGGATGCGCTGCTCATCGTAAGGTGCCCTGCAAGGGCGACAACGTGGAAGCCCGCCGGGGAAACCCGACGGGCTCCTGTCTGCGCGCGCTGGACGCCGTCTAGAGCGTGTTCCCGATCAAGGTCAGCGTGTCGCTGATCTGGTTGCCCAGGAAGAGCAGGACGACGATGGCGGCGACGGCGATGAGTGCCAGGATGAGTGCGTACTCCGCGAGTCCCTGCCCGCGCTCGTCGTCACGTTGGACGAATGAACGGACCAGGGGCGTGAACATGGTCAGCACGGCTGCGATCACCTCCCTTCAGGGCAAGCTGCCCGGCCCGGGTTGCCTGGTGCAGCGATCCGCAAACGTTCGCGCACCGCCCCCGGACGTCTGCCTACGGTAACTCTCGTCCGCCGGCGCGCAAGCCCTCCGATAGTCCGCCTCGGTGCGCCGGGGCACCGCCCGGAGAAACACGACGCCGGCTGCCAGGAACGACAGCCGGCGGCAATGGGCCTGATTGGTGTCCGAACTAGATCGCCT
>CAMTVM010000015.1:0-12217 GCA_947085195.1 uncultured Chloroflexota bacterium | reverse complement strand
TTGCCGGGTGTCGGTCCCCGGCGCATCTCCATCCAGAAGCCGTCGGGGGAGACGGCCCCCGCGCTGATCATGGAGGTGACATACGCCTCGGCCGCGGTGCCGGTCACCGTGCGCGGGTCGGAGGGATCGACGACCGGGATCATCTCGCCGCCCTCGCGCTGGTGGAGGACCGCGGTCTGGACCACGCTGAAGCGGTATCCGGTGCCACCCACCGCCGTGGCCTGCTCGAGGCGGTCCGCGGCGGCGGCCGTGAGCTCGGCCGGGGAGCCTGCGGGAGCGCCGCCGGCCCAGGTACCGGTTGACGCGCTGCGGGCGATCACGGTGCCCGCGGTCAGGAGCGCGATCACCAGGACCGGGGTCAGGATCCCGATCGGGCGGGTGACGGAGGGCCGCCGATCGCCACCCCAGGCATACCCGCGAACACGGACACGGCCGACGCGCGTCGCCATGCGACACCCCCTGGCCTCCCGGGCTGAGATGGGCCCGGGTCCCCCAGTCGCACGACGCGGCTGATGCGGGGCACGATGCGCACCGACGCCCCCCCGCAAGGTCGGGACGGCCCGCCACGGAAGGGCCGGATGGCCCCCAGCGGGGGCGGGTGGCGTCATCGGCAGTAGCCCGGACTACGGCCGCTCCCCGCCATACCGCTGCAGGGGTCGAAGCGCCGGGTACAGCGCCCGGTAGACGCCGAACGCCTCGTCGTACGCGGCCCGCGTCGCGGGGTCCGGCTCCAGCCGCCGGGCGATGGGCGCCATCGACGCCACCCCCGCCTCGAGGCTCGGCATCGCCCCCACGCCCGCCGCCGCGATGATCGCCGCGCCCAGGACGGCGGTCTCGCCCGCGGCGGGAATGACCGCCGGCACGCCCAGGACGTCGGCCTTGATCCGGGCCCAGAGGTCGCCGGGGGTGGGGCGGCCGGCCAGGCGGAGTTCGTGCGCCGGCGCCCCGGCCGCCGCCAGCGGCTCCGCCACGTGGCGCATCGCGAACGCCGCGCCCTCCAGCACCGCCCGGAACAGGTGCGCGCGCCCGTGCGCCAGGGTGAGGCCGACGAACGCCCCGCGCGCGTCCTCGTCGAAGATCGGGGCGCGCTCTCCCGCCAGGTACGGCAGGAAGATGAGCCCCTCCGCCCCCGCCGGCACGAGCGCAGCCTCGGCGAAGAGCTCCTCCGCGGACCACCGGTCCGCCAGCACGGCCGAGCGGAACCACCCGACCGAAGCCCCCAGCGCGGCCATCGCCCCGCCCACAGCCCATCGCCCAGGCAGGGGTGCCGGCGCCTGGTACAGGCCTGGGATCGGCAGCGTAACCGGGTGGTCCGCATAGATCGCGATGCCGCCGGACGTGCCGCCCGTGTCCACCGCGTCGCCGGCGACCCGCAGTCCGGCGCCCAGCATGCTGGCCGCGCCGTCGTTGACACCGGAGACCACCGGGATCCCGGGGCGCAGGCCCAGCACGTCGGCAGCATCGACGGTCAGCACCCCCAGCCGCGACCCGAACGGCCGTCCCGCGGGCACCTGCGATGCCCGAACCCCCGCGCCCGCCAGCTCGGCCTCCGACGGCACCGTCTCGTGACCCTGGAGGGACGAGGCCGCCTCCCCGCTCAGCCACAGCCCCATCGCGTCCCAGGCCGGCACCAGCCAGGCCGCGGCTTCGGCAGCCGCCGGGTCCTCGCGCGCCAGCCAGGCCATCTTCGGCAGCAGCCCGAACCCGGTCCCGCCGGCCCGCCGGTCCTGCCACGTGATCGCCGGGCGCACGGGCTCGCCCGCGGCATCCACCGCGACCAGGGTAGGCCCCTGCGAGACGCAGCAGATCGCGAGGACCTCCGGCGCATCACGGCCGCCCGCGGTGAGCGGCTCCATCGCCGCCACGGCTTCGGCCAGTCCCACCCACCAGCGCCGGGGATCCTGTTCCGCCTGTCCGCCCGGGCCGATGTCCATCGGGTACGAGGCCCGGCCAAGGCCCAGGAGACGTCCGTCCAGCCCGACCAGGGCCGCCTTCGCCTCCGTCGTCCCGACGTCCAGGCCGAGGACCGCGGGCACGCGCTCAGCCATCGGCAGCCGCGTCTTCGACCACAGCCACGCACACGTCCTCCGGGAGAAGGAACCAGCGAAGCGTGTCGAAGTCGGGCCCGACGGCACCGTCGGGGATCGTGGGTCCGGCCAGCGGCCGCGGCGGCCGGGCAAGCAGTGACCGCGCCTCATCCAGGTACTCCGCCAGGCGGGTCACCGGCTCCCGGCGCCGGTGCGCCGCCCAGGTCATCGCGCCGCCCGCGTACGAGACGTCACGCAACGAGAGCGGCGGCTCCGGCCGGCCCGCGCGGTGGCGCCAGAGCCCGGTCGCCGGGTCGAACGCGTAGTCGGGCAGCAGACGCCAGCCTTCGCTCGCCACCAGGTCCACGGCATCCAGGATGAACGCGAACACCGCCTCGCTGATGAAGTAGTTGAAGTTGACCCGTACCCAGCCGGGCTTGATCCCCTCGCAACCGCGGGCGATCTCACGCTCGAACTCGTGGCTGGTGGCGACATCGATGCCCAGCAGCCGGTGCCCGTACGGCCCCGCGCACGAACAGCCGCCGCGGGACTGGATCCCGAACAGGTCGTTGAGCAGGGCCACCACGAAGTTGTGGTGCAGGTACCGGCCCTCGCGGCGGACGACGAACGAGACGATCGAGAGGCGCTCCGCCTCGTGGGAGCCCAGGATCTCGATGGCGGCATTGGCCTCCCAGCGATGGAGCGCGCGGCCGATGAAGTCCTGCTCCCGCTCCCGGATGGCGTCCGTGCCCACCGCGGCCTTGAGCCCGAACACGAGGCCGGCGCGGATGGATTCGACGATGGCCGGGGTGCCACCCTCCTCGCGGTGCTCGATGTCGGTGAGGTAGACGTGTTCCTCCGGGTTGACATAGGCGACGGTCCCGCCGCCGGGCATCGATGGGACGCGGTTGCGGAACAGCTCCCTCCGCGCGACGAGGACGCCGGGCGTCCCCGGGCCGCCGATGAACTTGTGGGGGCTGATGAACGCGGCGTCCTTGCAGGCGAGCGGGTCGTCGGCCGGATCCATCTCGATGTCCACGTACGGTGCCGCGGCCGCGAAGTCGAAGAAGGAGAGCGCGCCGTGCTGGTGGAGGAGCCGCGAGATGGCCCTGGTGTCCGAGACGATGCCGGTGACGTTGGAGGCAGCCGAGAAGCTGCCGATCCGCAGGGGGCGGTCCGCGTACCGGGCGAGCTCGTCCTCCAGCTGGGCGAGGTCGATCTCGCCGTCGCGGTCCTCGTGGATCGTGACCACGTCCGCGATCGACTCGCGCCACGGCAGCTCGTTGCTGTGGTGCTCGTAGGGGCCGATGAAGACGACCGGACATTGGTCCGCCGGGATGTGCTCGCGGAGATTCCAGCGGTCCGCGAGGTCCGCGGGAAGGCGCAGTTGGAGGACGTCCACCAGGCGGTTGATCGCGGCCGTGGAGCCGGAGCCGACGAAGATGACGGCGTGGCGGGCCGGATCCCCACCCACGCCCTCCAGGACGATGCGGCGGGCCTCCTCGCGGAAGCGGCTCGTCTGGAGGCCGGTGCCGGAGCTCTCCGTATGGGTGTTCGCGTACAGCGGCAGGACCGCCTCGCGGATGTAGTCCTCGAGGAACGAGAGGCTGCGGCCGGATGCCGTGTAGTCCGCGTACGTCACGCGCCGGATCCCGTATGGCCCGGCCACGGCCTCGTCCTCGCCGATGACGGAGGCGCGGATCAGGTCGATGAGCGCGTCGGGGCCGGGGCGGTCGCGCTCGTGGCGGTGCGGGTGGGCGGTCGCGGTGCTCGGCTCCATCGTGCCCAGCAGTCTATGGGATGGGCCCCGGCCGCCCGCCAGGGGTCGCGTCGCTACAATCACCGGGTGTCCCGGTTCTACTCCCTCGCCGATGCCAACGCGCTGGTCCCGGACCTCTCCGGGGTGGTGGCGCGCCTGCGCGACGAGCGCGCCGAGCTGGTCGGGTTGCGCGATGCCTACCGCGACCGCGAGGGAGTGCTGGTCGAGGCACTGATCGCGGAGGAACCCGTTCCCGAGGCGGACGACCCGGAGCTGCGCCGCCTGCGCCTGCGGATGCGGGGCCTGGTCGACCAGATGTCGGCCGATGTCGCGTGGCTAGACGATCGCGGCATCGTCCTGCGGGACATCCCCACCGGCCTCCTGGACTTCCCCGCCGTCGTGAGCGGCAGGCAGGCGTGGCTGTGCTGGCGGCTGGGCGAGGAGAGCGTTGGCTTCTGGCACGACACGGACGAGGGCTTTGCGGGTCGAAGGCCGCTGGCCTCCCTCCCCGACGAGTCCGCTCCTGTCTGATCGGGGTCGGTCGGCGGGCATTCCTGACCTCGCCGGTACACTCGGGGCCATGTCTCCAGCGCCGCTCCCCGAACGCCCGATGCGGGCCGGCCTGGTCCGCCAGGGCGACCGCGACAAGGCGTACCGGCCGCTGCCCCTGGCGGAGCGGCAGGTGGCCTTCGAGGCGGGCCTCGACGCCTACGCCCGCGGCGCGTTCTTCGATGCCCACGAGGCGCTGGAGCCCGCCTGGATGGGGACGGACGACCTCGCGGAGCGCGCCCTGCACCAGGGCCTGATCAAGGTCGCGGCCGCCTACGTCCACGCGGACCGCGGCAACCCGGTGGGGATCGCCAGGAACCTGGCCGGGGCGCGACGACACCTGGCGCTCGCCGGTCCCGCCGCCGACCACTGGGGCGTGGACCTGCCCGCCCTCCTGGCCGACATCGACATCCGCCTCGAGGAACCCGAGCGCTCGCTCCCGGCACCCGCCATCCGGAGAACCGAACCCGCATGAACCGCCCCCAGGCCATCCCCGCCCTCGACCCCCTCTACGCGGACATCCGTCGCCGTGACCCCGTGCGGCCCGCGCTGCTGCTCGACGTCCGCGAGCGCAACGAGTTCATGTCCGTCCGGATCGAAGGCTCCCTGTTCATCCCCATGTCCCAGCTGGGGGTCCGCCAGCAGGACATCCCGAGGGACCGGCCGATCATGGTGATCTGCGCGTCGGGAAGCCGTTCGGTCGGTGCCACGAGCTACCTGCTCTCGGCGGGCTGGGCGGACGTCGGCTCGGTTGCCGGCGGGATCGACACCTGGGAGCGGATGGGGCTGCCGGTGAAGCGTGGTCCCGTTGAGCCGGGTGAGGGGCAGCTCCCCGGCTGACGCCGGACGTTCAACGACCGGCGACGGCCAATCCTGCCGCGGGATGCGGGGCTTGAACGCTGGCCGTTCACTGCAGCGGTGTGGGCGCCACTCGGAACGCCCATGGTTCAGGCTGGCGGTTGATCGCCGCAGGAACCGCCGGATGGAGCGCCCATGGTTCAGGCCGCCGGTTGGAGCGCCCGCGGACCAGGGTCCCGGAGCCCCGCGCCGCCGGAGTGAACGCTGCACGTTCAGCGCGCGATCGTCGCCGGGCGCGCGAGCCGGGCCGGGCGCGCGCCTCAGCGCTTGCGGCGCCGCTTCGCGAGCATCCCGCGGATCTCCCGGACTCGCTCCTTGTGCGCGAACCCCCAGCCGACGAGCAGCAGCCCGACGAACAGGACGGTGCCCACGACGGCAGCGTTCAGGTATCCGATCTGCTGGCCGACCTCGCCGTCCAGCTTGAGCGCCGGGAGCGTCGCCCCCAGCAGGCCAACCTGGAAGAACGGCTCCTGCGGGGCCAGGTTGGCGCGTGCCGCACCGCCCGTGACACCGTCGCTGGTGCGGCCGCCCACGATGAAGGCGTGCGACCCGGACACGATCCCGCCACCACCCTCGAGACCCTCGCCCAGGTCGAGCTGGGTCAGGCGATGCCACGCGCCGATGACGCCCTCGGCATCCGGCGTGGCCCACCACGTCTCGGTCCTGGGACCAGAGGCATCCGCACCGCCCTGGATGTAGATGACCCCGTTGGCGGTGAAGCCGGCCATGTTGGCCCGGCCGATGGGCAGGTTCGTCTGCTCGCTGGCCCGCCACGACTCGATCAGGTTCGGGTCCTCGGGGGTGACGTTCGGACCGCTGCCCACGAGACCCTGCTGGACGGTCGCGACCGGCTCACCGGAGGCGTTCCGGCCGCCGATGATGAAGATGATGTCGCCGACGTGCACGCCGACGCCGTCCATATTCTCCTCGAACAGCGGCTGCTGGGCCACCCAGGCCCCCAGCGTGCCGGAAACGGCGGCCTGGCTCTTCCAGACGCTGCGGGTGGCCGCCGTCCCATCGGTGCCGCCCATGACCACGATCCCGTCCGACACCGCCACGGCGCTGGCACCGGCGCGGGGCTCGGGCAGGGCCAGGGCATCTTCGACCTTCCACTCGCCCAGCGTCCCGTCGGTGCCGATCGTGAGGCTGTAGACCGTGCTGGTCGGGGCGCCGTCTGGGCCGTAGCCGCCGATGAGGTAGAGCGTGGTGCCCAGGGTGACGTGCGCGGCATCCGTCCGCGCCTGGGGGAGCGCCGGGCCTGCGGACCACTTGTCCAGGTTCCCGGTCCCGACGGCGTGCGAGACGTACGTGGTGGCGACCGCCGACTCGCCGTCGCTGCCGCCGGCGTACAGGTACGTCTGGCCGATGATGGCCGCGGCGCCGTCAACACGTCCTGCCGGGAGGTGGATCGCGGCGGGAGCCGGGTGCCAGGGCAGCGTGGCGCCGAGCGGCGCGGGACAGGGCAGCGTCTCGTTCTCGGGCGGACACAGGTTCACCGGCGCCCAGGCCATCAACCCCACGTCCACGGTCCGCTGGACCGTGAAGTAGTAGGCGCGATCCGGGATGTAGGCGAGCAGGACGATGATCAGGACGAACCACGCGGACGCCTTGACGATGGCCCAGCTCCAGCCGTCCGCGGCAAACAGGCCGAAGAAGGCGCGCCGGCGGCCGGCCGAAACGGCGCGCGGGGTGGGAGGAACGGCGTGCGTCATCGCTCAGCTCCCGACCTTCAGCGTGCCGGTCATGTTCGGATGCACGGTGCAGATGAACGTGTAGCTGCCGGCGGGCAGCGGCGGCACGTCGTAGGTCTTCACGGCGACGCCGTCGAACAGCTCGCCCTTGAACACGCTCCTGCCGCTGGCGTCCTTGATCTCGACGTTGTGCGGGATCCCCGCATCCTGGTTGTCGAGCTCGATCTGGAAGGCGGCATCGGCGGGAGCACTCAGCTCCTTGACGTCGAACTTGATCCCGACGGAGACGACCTTGAGCACCGTTCCGGCCTGCGCCGGCGGGGCCGTCGGTGCGGGGGAACCACCCGGCGCCGGAGTCGCGCCCGGGGACGCGGCCGGCGTAAGGAATTCGTCGGTCCAGCAGGCGGGATACGGCGTGGCACCCGGCTCCGGCCTGTAGGCCGGGTCGACCCAGCCCTCGAACGTGACCTCCCTGCCCGTGGCCGGGTCGATGATCGGCTCGAACAGCGCCGGATCGAGCACGCGGTACTCGTGGCCCTTCTCGGCCCGGAGAAAGGCGATGAGGTCCTCGACCTGCTTGTAGTTGAGCGGGCCCGCGGGGTTCCCCTCGTTGGACCAGATCGGCATGAGGCTGGTGGGGTTGCCGCAGGCGAGCCTGCCGCCGACCACCAGGATGTTCTCGAGGTACTCGGGGTTCAGGTGCGCGAACAGTTTGTCCTGGCGGTTCAGCGCCGGGCCCTGGCCGCCCTCTCCCTTGACGCCGTGGCACTGCGCGCAGTTGGCCTGGTAGATGTTGTAGCCCCGCTCCACGGAGATGACCTGCTGCTTCTCCAGCTCCGCCTCAAGGCGCGGCTGCGACAGCCCGCCCGGCAGGCCCAGCTCGTAGAAGTAGTAGCCGATGACGAACAGGCCGACGATCGTGACGGCGAGGAAGCCCACCCATCGCGCGCTCGCGGACTGGCGGACGATCTTTGCGGCTCGCTCGGGCGTCAGGTCGTTGCGGTGGGCCGACGGCGGCGCGGAGAAGCGCTCGGCCGGCACCGGCGCGGACGACGGCCGCGGCGCGGGCAGGCGCTCCTCGGGCGGGCGGCCGGTCTGGTCGGTCATCGGACTCCTCGGTGTGGGGAGAGGCGGTGGAAGAGCGGGATCAGATGCACCCGGTGGGGGTGCGCGGCGGGATGATCCCGGGCTGGCCGACCGCGATGGGCAGCGGGCCGAGGGTGATCTTGCCGGTGTTGATGACGAGGGCGCCATCGGCCTCGACGCGGACCGCGAACCGGTCCATGCCGCGCGGCGCGGGCCCGTACTGCGCCCCGGCGGCCTTGACACCAAGCCGGTCGTAGCGGGACCCGTGACACGGGCACTCGAGCCAGAAGTTCTTCTCGCACGCGTTCGGCTTGCAGCCGAGATGCGGGCAGCGCTGGTACATCGCCCGGACGTTGACGGCCGTGCCGTCACCGGTGGCGTCCTCGCCGGGGATGAACCGCTGCTGCGACGGGTCCACGAGCGCCACGAACGCCTTGGCGGCCGAGACGTACGCGGGGAACCCGTCGGCCACCGGAAGGGTGGAGTTGGCCGTCTTGATCTCGTCCAGCGTGCCCACGCGGACGTCGCCGCCGAACTTGCCCTCGAGGTTGGGCCACAGGAATCCGATGCTGCCGGCGGTGACCTCCAGCAGCCACAGGCCCATGCCCGCGGCGAGCGATCCGCGCAGCAACTCCCGCCGGGACATCCCCTGGACCTGCTTGTGGCGGAGGGCCTTGATCGCCTCCGTGGTCAGCGCCTGCGGCTTGCCGGCCGGCTCGACGTGGTAGTTGCTCATGGCTCGGAGTCCTTCCGATCAGAGGGCGAAGTGAAGGCCCGGCGTCCCGATCGAGAAGAACTCGAGGTACGGGATGACGAACGAGTAGCCGGGGCCCCGGAAGAAGATCGCGACGAAGGTGACGAACAGGCCGAGGATGCAGAACAGCGAGAACAGGGCCACGGCGGTCTTCCGGTCCGAGGGCCGGTGGGCATGGATGTCGCCGCGGTCGATGAACGGGATCAGGGCGGCGCCAACCAGCACGAATGTCGGAACCAGCACACCGGCGACGGTCGGGTGGAAGTAGGCCAGCAGCTCCTGCAACCCGAGGAAGTACCACGGCGCCTTGGCCACGGCCGGCGTGACGTCGCCGTTCGCGAGCTCCTCCAGCGGGGCATTCACGAACAGGCCCAGGAGCAGCAGGAAGACGCTCATCATCGCCGCCGCCATGAACTCGATCGTGAGCAGGTGCGGCCAGGTCATGACCGTGTCGTCGGGTTCCTTCTGGACCCGGACCACCGCGTCCTGCTTGACCAGGGCCAGCAGGCGGTACGGACGCGCCGACATGGGCACCCGCTGCTTGTCGATCTCGGTGCGGCGCGTCGGGTCGACGGGCAGGACGACCCGGCTATCCGACGGCTTCTTCATCTCGGTCATGCCCGTTCCTGCCGACTAGGGAGCGGGCGATGGTCACAGCGGCCCACTGATGCCACCGTCCTTCCTGATCCGCCAGAAGTGGACTGCGAGGAAGATCGCCGCGACGAGCGGGAACACCATGATGTGGAGCACGTAGAACCGGAGCAGCGTGTTCTGGCCGACCTCGATGCCACCCAGCAGGAGGAGCTTGGACGGCGTGTTGAACAGCGGCGCGTAGCCGGCCATGTTGGTGCCGATCGTGATCGCCCAGTAGGCGATCTGGTCCCAAGGCAGCAGGTAGCCCGTGAAGCTGAGCATGATCGTCAGGAACAGGAGCACGACCCCGACGACCCAGTTGAACTCGCGCGGCGGCTTGTAGGCCCCGTGGTAGAAGACCCGCATCATGTGCAGGAAGACGAAGAACACCATCAGGTGGGCGGCCCACCGGTGGATGTTCCGGGTCAGGAGCCCGAACGCGACCGAGTTCTGGATCTCGAGGATGTTCGAGTAGGCCTGGGTCTCCGACGGGACGTAGAAGAACATCAGGTAGACGCCGGTGACCGTCAGCACGAGGAACAGGAAGAAGCTGAGGCCGCCCAGGCAGAACGTGTAGGCGAACTTGACCGCGTGCTGCCGGACCCGCACGGGGTGCAGGTGCAGGAACACGTTGTTCATCACCGCGTAGGCGCGGGACCGCTCGTCGTCCGGGTACGGGTTGCGGAAGATCGACCGCCAGACGGGGCTCCGCCGGATGGACTGGTCGACCCGCTCGAGGAAACCCACCTACGCTCCTCCTGCCACGCCGGCCGTCCCGGCGAGCTGTGCATCACGATACGACTCCTTGTAGAGCCGGCCGTCGCTCGAGATCTCCTGGAGCTCGAACCTCTCCATGGTGATGGCATCGAAGGGGCACCGCTTGACGCACAGGGCGCAACGGATGCACCGCTCCTCGTCGAGGATCATGGCCGCGCCCTGCGACCAGCCGTAGGCCTCCTCGATCTCGGGCAGCAGCCCCTCTGTCTTGAGCTGGTTCACGTCCACCATGTGGATGACCCCCTCGGGGCACACGTCGGCGCAGGCGCCGCAGAGCACGCACCGGAACGGGTCGAACCAGATGTTGTAGTTGCACATCAGGCAGCGCGTGGACTCGGCGACCGCCGCCGTCGCGTCGTACCCGAGCTCCACCGGGGTGGAGAAGTTCACGGTCGGGTCCACGGACGGCATCCGCGCCGGCAGCGCCGCCATCGGGATGTGCTGCCGCGGCAGGACGTCATAGAACTCCGGCATCTCGTGGCGCCAGGAGCTCGTGATCTTCACGTTGGGGGTGACCGTCACGTCCGTGCGGCCGTCGAGGTAGCGGTCGATGGCGTAGGCGGCCTTCTTGCCGTGGCCGGCCGCCTCGATCAGCGTGGTGGGGCCGGTCACGAAGTCCCCGCAGGCGAACACGCCGCGGATGTTCGTGGCGTAGGTCGCGGGATCCACCTTGAGCCGGCCTCGGTTGACCTCGAAGCTGGCCTCCACGGGCAGGAAGCTGAGGTCCGCGGCCTGGGAGACCGCCGGGATGACGGTGTCCGCGGGGACGACGAACTCTGAGCCCTGGATCGGGACCGGCGAACGGCGGCCGGAGGCATCGGGTTCGCCCAGCCGGTTGCGGATGAACCTGACGCCGGTCAGCCTGCCGTCCTCGCCCACCAGCTCCATGGGGCTGACGAGGAACTCGAGGACGACTCCCTCGCGCTCGGTCTCGCCCAGCTCCTCCTCGTCCACGACCAGCTCGGAGCGCGTCCGGCGGTAGGCGATCGTGACGTTCTCGGCGCCGTGGCGGAGGCTCGTCCGCGAGCAGTCCATGGCGGTGTAGCCGCCGCCGATGACGACGACGTTCTTCCCGACCGTCAGCTCCTGGCCCAGGTTCGCCTTCTTCATGAAGTCGATGCCGTACTGGACGCCGTCGAGGTCCGCCCCGGGGACGTCCAGGTAGACGGGGTTCATGGCACCCGCGGTGATGGCGATCGCGTCGAAGTCCCGCTGGAGGTCCGAGAACGGGATGTCGATCCCGATGGTCGTGTCGAACACGAACGTGACGCCCAGGCGCTCTACGAGGCGGACGTCCATCTCGATGGCCTCGCGCGGCAGGCGGAAGGCCGGCACGCCGATGAGCATCGTGCCGCCGCCGTACGGGAGGCTGTCGTAGACCGTCATCTGGTAGCCGTGGGTGGCAAGCTCCCGGGCGACGGCGAGCCCGGCCGGGCCGGCCCCGACCACGGCGACGCGCTCATCGCGGGAGGTGATGGCCGGCATGACATCCGGTATACCCGACGCCTCGTGCCACTCCACGAGGAACCGCTTCATCGCGCGGATGGCCAGGGGGCGGTCGATGTCGCCGCGGCGACAGGCGCGCTCGCAGGGCGCGGAGCAGACGTACGAGCACATCGCCGCGACCGGGTTCGACTCGCGCGCGAGGATGTACCCCTCCTCGAACCGCCCTTCGGCGGCGAGGTTGAGGTAGCCCCGGCAGTTGGTGCCGACGGGGCAGGCCTCCTGGCACTCGATGTTGCACTGGAGCCAGGACGCATCGACCGGCTGGACGAGGAATTCCTGGGTCTGGTCGAGGGTCACGAAGGGGACACGCCTCTTCTGCGGGGGGCTCGGCAGGGCGACGGGAAACCGCCGGTGGGGGTACACCACCGACGCGGGGAATGTACCAAGCCGGCGCCACCCCTGCATAGCGACCGGCCCCGGTGTGCCCCCACGCTCTGTGCTGATGCCTCGTCAGGGCCGGTCGCAGCGGCGTGCCGTCCGCGGCCACGCCCGCGGGCACGCCCGGCCGGACGCTTCCGTCAGCGAGTCAGGGCACGACTCGCGGGGCAGCGCGGGATCGGCCGCCGAGCGCCGCGGG
>CAMTVM010000014.1:0-22007 GCA_947085195.1 uncultured Chloroflexota bacterium | reverse complement strand
TCCGCCGGTTCGATCTCCAGCGAGGTATGCAGGCGGACGAGGGCCCGGTAGGCGGTCTCGCCGCCCGGAACGTGGTCCATCCCGGGACGATCGTTGGGGCGCGCGGCGGGGAGGATCTCGCCCTCGAGGGCCTCGTGGAGGCGCACGAAGGCCGGCCGGATCTCGTCGTCCACCGTCGTCCGGAGGCCATCCGCGAAGCGCTGGCGTTCGGCCGTCGTCCAGCCGGGCCAGGAGAGCCGCCCGAGCGGCGCCAGCAGCGACCATGACTCCGGCGGCGTGCTGAGCAGCTCGTCGAGGATCGAGATCGTCCGCTCCACGGGCGCCCGGCAGGCCACCCGGCCGTCCGCGAGGCTGCGTCGGAGCGAGGCCACGTGCTGGTCCGCATAGCCCGCCATCGCGCGCCAGCGCTCGACCATGTGGCGGCCGTCGTCGGGGGTCTCGAGGCGCTGGTAGTCGGGGACGTTCAGGAAGTCTGCCGGGACGCCATCGAGCGGGTCCACGTTCCATTCCACCAGGCCCGAGTCCAGGCTGGCGAGGTCCGCGGAGAGTGCCTCGGAGAGCGCGTCACGCGTGATGCGGTCCTCGTCCCCGAGAGCGCTCCCGTCGAGCCCCTCCACGTCCGCAAGCAGCCGGGCATACCGGGTGCGTGCCGCCGCGAGGCCGGAGGGCGAGACGTCCGCGAGCCGGCCGTCAAACCGCCGGTCCCCGAGAGCCGTGGCGAACAGCGGGTTGGTCTCGAGGAAGGTCTCCCAGTACGTGCCGGCGAGCGCGGGAAGGGCGGTCCGGGTCGTGGGGTCGTTCATCACCGCAGGCAGTCACCAACACCCGCGGCCCGGGTCCGGCCGAGCGCGGGGGCGATGCGGACCGCGACGGATGTCGGCGTGAGGGCGTAGCCCACGTCCGGGTTCGTCCTCGACTCGGCGAACATGAGCCCTCCGACCGTGCCGTTCCGGAGCACGAGGGGCCCGCCGGAGTCACCGGGGTCCACCGCGGCGCGCAGCTCCAGGATCTGGCGAGTCACGCGTCTGACCCCGTAGATGTCGCGTCCGGTGGCGGCGTACGAGCCCGAGACGGCCGCCGGAAGGATGACCAGCGGTCCGCCGCCGGCATACCCCAGGGCGGCGCCCACGGCTCCCCGGTCCGGATCCGCCGCCGCGAACCGGAGCGGGGTCCCCGTGAGGCCCGGCGCATGGAGCAGGGCAACGTCCAGGTCGGGGTCGAAGAGGACGGCCGTGGCGTCCGCCACGTCGGAACCGATGGCCACGCGGATCGTCGTTGCGCCCGCGACGACGTGGGCGTTCGTGACCACGTAGCCCTTGGCGACCATGACCCCGGTTCCGTTGACCGCGATCCCGCAGGCGCGGGTGGTGATCCGCGCGGTGCCTGCAAGGGCGGCTCGGGCGATGCGCTCCGTCTCCGTGCGGGACGGGCTGTCCACCGGCATCAGCGGCACCGGCTCGAGGCCGACGAAGACATCCGGCAGGCCGGAGCTGTCGAGGACCGCGGCGATCTCGCCGACCATCTCGGTCGGCGGCGGCAGGTAGGCGTCCAGGAGGCGGACGGCAAACGACTGCGTCGCCGCGCGCGCCAGGGTGGGGAACGGACCGACCGCGAGGAGTCCGCCCGCGAGCCAGATGATCAGGATGGCCTGCGCGCCGCCCAGGAGCCCGCCGAGGAACCGGTCCACGCCGGTCATGACGCCGCGGGAGACCCGGCTGGAGAGCGCGTGTCCCAGGGCGGACCCGATCGCCTCGCCGCAGATCACCGCCCCGAGGACTGCGCCGAGGACCACGAGCGCGCGGGGGATCGGCTCCAGGTCACCGGTGACGTCCAGCAGCCACGGCGCAAGGTTGAGCACGAGCACGAACCCCAGGATCGCGCCGGAGATGCCGCCGACCTGGGGCAGGGCCCCGGTGCGGACGCCCGCGAGGACAGCGAGCGCGAGGATGCCGAGGGCGATCGCGTCGAACAGGTTCACGCGGCGAGTATCGGCGAGGAACGGGATGGGCGCCGTTCCGGAGCGTGCGGCCCCCGTCCCGGGTCGGCCGACCTCCGTCCCGGGTCAGCCCGCGATCGTGACCTCGATGGGGGCTGCCTCGCCGTGCGCCCTGATCGCCCAGGTGCCGGGCTCCAGCTCCCCAAGATCCACGATCGTCGCCTTGTAGATCGCGATCTCGATGCAGGCGATGTCGGGACCGGCGCCGGCTCCTTCGTTGACGGTGAGGGTGATCGTGTTGCCGTCCCGGACCACGTCGATACCGGCCAGGACGTAGCAGGGCTCCACGCCGCTCCACCACGCAATCCGGACCGCGACGTTACGGCCGCTCACGGAGGCTTCCAGGTTGGCGGCCGGGACCGGCCGCACGCCGGTCGCGCCGGCCACCGGGGTGACGATGGTGGGCTCGGGGTTGCCGGGGTCGACCGGGACGGGACCACCGCCGGGGTCGCCGGGCTGGACACCACTGCCGGGATTGCCGGGCTGGCCGCCGCCGCCTCCCTGGCCCGCACCTGGATCCGCTGTCGTCCCGGGCACGGGCGTGGGCTCCGTGGCCGGGGGCGGGGACGTGGCGCCCGCGCCGTTGCTCGGGGCCGGTGAGGCGGGCGCGGACGAGGAGCCGCAGGCGGCGGCCACGAGGACGAGCGCGAGGATCGCACCGGTGAACGTGCGGTGGAGGTCGGTCTTCGGTGTCATGCGCGGTTGACGGCGCGGGCGCCCGGGCGGTTCCCGACCGGCCCACGGCCCGCGCCGCAGCGGCACGCGGTCCGGCAGCAGCCCAGGTTCAGCCGGCGAGCGTGGTCCCGATCCGGGTGTCCACGCGCGGCGCGTGCAAGGCTTCCCAGGCCGCGATCTCCGCGTCCTTCGCAAGGACGTACCCGATCTCGTCGGTGCCGGCCATGAGCATCATCCTGGCGAACGGGTCCACCTTGAAGTCGAGCGTGGTGCCGTCGGGCAGCAGGATCCCCTGCTCGGCCAGGTCCACGCGCAGCTCCGCGTCCGGGTCATCCGCCAGCATCTCGAACAGGCGCGCGTGCATGTCGGGATCCACCACGATCGGCAGCACGCCGTTCTTGAGCGCGTTGCTCCTGAAGATGTCCGCGAAGGACGTTGACAGGATTGCCTGCACGCCCCACGAGCGCAGTGCCCACGGCGCGTGCTCGCGGGAGCTGCCGGTGCCGAAGTTGTCCCCGACCAGGAGGATCCTGCGGCCCGCCATGCCCGGCCGGTCCAGGATGAACGGCGGGTCCTTCTTCGACCCGTCCTCGTTGAAGCGCCAGTCACGGAACAGCGCGTCCGCGAGGCCCTCCTTGTCGGTGACCTTGAGGTAGCGAGCCGGGACGATCTGGTCCGTGTCGACGTTCTCCGCCGGCAGCGCGACCACCCTGGACGTGAAGGAGCGGAAGCCCTCGGCCACGATCAGTACCCTCCGCCCACGGTGACGAGCTCCGACACGCCGGGCAGGGTCCGCGGATCCGTGACAACGCCATTCACCGCCGATGCGGCCGCGGTCAGCGGCGAGGCGAGGAACGTGCGCCCGCCTTTGCCCTGGCGGCCCTCGAAGTTGCGGTTCGAGGTGCTGATCGCGTACTGGCCGGGCGACAGCTGGTCCCCGTTCATGGCGATGCACATGGAGCAGCCGGCCTCGCGCCACTCGGCGCCGGCGGCACGGAAGACCACGTCGAGGCCCTCGCGCTCCGCCTGGGCCTTCACCTGCTGGGAGCCTGGGACGATCATCACCCGCGTCCCCTCGTGCACCTTGCGGTCCTTGAACACGGAGGCGGCCAGGCGCAGGTCGCTGATCCGGCTGTTGGTGCAGGAGCCGATGAACACGACGTCCACGGGCTGGCCGATGATCGCCTGCCCGGCCTCGAGACCCATGTACTCGAGCGCGCGCTCCAGGCCACGACGGGCAGACGGGTCCTGCGCGTCCTCGGGGCGGGGGACGCGGCCCGTGACCGGGATGCCCATGCCGGGGTTGTTGCCGTAGGTGACCATCGGCTCGAGGTCGCTCGCGTCGATGACGATGGACCTGTCGAAGACGGCGCCATCGTCGGTGGGGAGGGTGCGCCAGCCGGCGACGGCCTCGTCCCAGGCGGCACCCTGCGGGGCGTGCCGTCGGCCGCGGAGGTAGTCGAAGGTGGTCTCGTCCGGCGCGATGAGGCCGGCGCGCGCGCCACCCTCGATGCTCATGTTGCAGACGGTCATCCGCTGCTCCATGTTGAGCGCCCGGATCGCCTCGCCGCGGAACTCGAACACGTGGCCGGTGCCGCCGCCGATGCCGATGCGGGCGATCAGGGCGAGGATGATGTCCTTCGCGCTCACGCCCGCGCCCAGGCGCCCGTCCACGCGGACCTCATACGTCTTCGGCTTGCGCTGGAGCAGGGTCTGGGTGGCGAGGACCATCTCGACCTCGCTGGTCCCGATGCCGAACGCCAGGGCGCCGAACGCCCCGTGCGTGGCCGTGTGCGAGTCCCCGCACACGATCGTCATGCCCGGCTGCGTGAGCCCGAGCTCCGGGCCGATGACATGGACGATCCCCTGGGTATCGCTGCCGAACGCATGGATCGGGATCCCGAAGTCCGCGCAGTTCGTCTCGAGCTGCCGGATCTGGGCCGCCGCCTGCAGGTCGACCATGGGGAGGCCGCGCGGGGTGGTCGGCGTGCCGTGGTCGGCCGTGGCGACGGTCTTGTCCGGGCGCCGCACCTTGAGGCCGCGGGTCCGCAGGCCGGTGAATGCCTGGGGGCTCGTGACCTCGTGGACGAGGTGAAGATCGACGGCCAGGACGGCCGGGGCGCCCGGGTCCTCGGAGACGACATGCTCGTCCCAGATCTTCTCGACGAGGGTGCGGGGTCTGGTCATCGGCTTCGGGTCTGCTCTGCTGCGGCTGCGGGACGAGTGGCAAGGGTACCAGCGGACGGCGCCTGACCGTGGGCGCGAGGAATGTGCCGAGACCATCGTTTCCGATATCATGATGTTGCACGTTCGTGCGGAGGTACGACGAATGTGCAACTCGAGCGAGGTCGACGACATGGCAAACTTGGGCGGCGGGCCATATCTGCTAGGGCTCGACGGCGGGACGGAGGGCGTTCGGGCCGGGATTTTCGATGCGTCCGGACGCGTCATCGCGTTCGCTCGGTCGGCCTACGGGACGGTGCACGAACGGCCCGGGTGGGCGGAGCAGAACCCCGCGGACTGGTGGGCCGCCACGATCGCGGCGACCCGGTCGGCCGTGGCCCTGAGCGGCGTTTCGCCAAGCGCCATTCGGGCGCTCGCAATGGCCTGCACGAGCTGCACGGTCGTTGCCACGGATGCGGACGGAGCGCCGCTTCGGCCTGCGCTGATCTGGATGGACGTGCGCGCCGCCGCACAGGCGAAGAGGATTGCGGCGACCGGTGACCCCGCGCTCAAGTACAGCGGCTACGACAAGACGTCCGCCGAGTGGCTGCTGAGCAAGGTCCTGTGGCTCTTCGAGCATGAGCCCGAGACGTATCACCGCGCGGCCCACATCCTCGAATACACGGATTGGCTCGGGTGGCGGCTCACCGGCGAATGGGCCGTCAGCATCAATACGGCCGCGATCCGGAGCTACTACGACCGCCACGCCGGCGGCTGGCCGACCAGCCTGTTCGACGCCGTGGGGCTGTCCGACCTCGTGGACCGGCTCCCGTCCCGGGTGGTGGACATGGGCGACACCCTCGGCGTCCTGACGGCCGAGGCGGCCGAGGCGCTGGGGCTGCCGATCGGCACCCCCGTCGCCGAGGGCGGCGCCGACGCGTTCGTGGGGCAGGTCGGCCTGAATGTCGTTGCGCCGGGTCGCGTCGCCCTGATCACGGGCTCATCGCACCTTCACCTCGCCCAGACGAGCACCGCCAGCTACGCGCCGGGCATGTTCGGGTCGTACACGGACGCAGTCGTGCCGGGCCAGTACACCATCGAGGGCGGCCAGGTCTCGACCGGCTCCGTCCTGCGCTGGTTCCGCGATATCGCGAATGGGTCATGGTTCGACTCCCCTGTCGTTACCAGCGCGGCTGCCTGGGGTCGCCTGGCCGAGCACGCGGCGCGCATCCCGCCCGGCTCCGACGGCCTCCTTGCCCTCGACTTCTGGCAGGGCAACCGCACGCCGTATGTCGACGGTGAGGCGCGCGGGATGCTCTGGGGCCTGTCGCTGAGCCACACCCCGGCCCATATCTACCGGGCGCTCATCGAGGCCGTCTGCTTCGGGACGGAGAACGTCTTCAGGACGTTCCGGGCGAACGGGCACGAGCTGACCGACATCGTGGCCTGCGGCGGAGCGACCAACAACGACCTGTGGATGGGGATCCACGCGGACGTCTCGGGCCTACCGATCGCCCTCACCGCGGTGCCCGAGGCCGTCAGCCTCGGCGCGGCCGCCCTGGCCTCGGTCGCCGGCGGCGTCCACCCCGACGTGGCGACCGCCGCCCGCTCGATGGTCTCTGTCGTCCGGCAGATCGAGCCGAACCCGGAGGCGCACGAGGCCTACCGCTTCTTCCTGGACCGCTATGTCGCCTCGTACGGGGCGATGCGGGATCTCATGCACGAGGTGGTGGAGCATGTCAACGGTTGATCCGCGACAGCCGGAGGACGGCTCCCCGCCAGCGAGGACGGTGGTGCCCGCCGGCTCCGACCGCCTGCGCGCCCTGTACGGCCAGATGCTCCGCATCCGGCGAGCCGAGGAGAAGGTTCTGGAGCTGCTGCTCCAGAACCGGCTGTCGAGCACGATGTGCCACGTCAGTATTGGCCAGGAGGCCGTCGCCGTCGGCGTCTGCGACGCCCTTGGCCCGGACGACTACGTGTCGAGCACCCATCGCGGCCACGGGCACTACCTTGCACGCGGCGGCCCGGTCGTCGGTCTGATCGCTGAGCTGATGGGCCGTGAGGCAGGCGCCTGTCGGGGCCGGGGCGGCTCGATGCACCTCGTCGACATCGCCCACGGGCATCTCGGCTCGAACGCGATCGTCGGCGGCCACATCCCGATCGCGACCGGAGCTGCGCTCTGGGCCGCCGTCTCCGGACAGCCCCGCGTCAGCGTGGTCTTCTTCGGTGACGGGGCCAGCACCGAGGGCATCTTCCACGAGTGCGTCAACTTCGCCGCGGTGCAGGGCCTGCCGATCGTGTTCGTTCTCGAGAACAACCAGTTCGCCATGTCGCTGCCCTGGAGCCGCTCCACGCTCGAGCCGAGCATCGCGGTCAAGGCGGCGGCCTACGGCATCGCGGGGGTGGACGTCGACGGCCAGGACGTGATGGCGGTCCGGGCGGCGGCCGGCGTTGCTGTCGAGCGCGCTCGCCGTGGCGACGGCCCGACCCTCCTGGGCGCCGCCACGTACCGCTTCCTCGGCCACTCGCGGGCCGACCCGAGCGCCTACCGCGACAAGCTCGAGGAGGAACGCTGGAAGCAGCGCGATCCGATCGTCCTCGCTCGCCGCGCGCTGGCCGAGGCCGGCGTGGCCGATGAGGCCGACCTCGAGGCGATGGAAACGGCGATCGCCCTGGAGCTCGACGCCGCCGTGGCCGAGGCCGAGGCGAGTCCCCCGGCAACGATCGAGGAAGCGATGACCGGGATGTACGCGACGCCGATCGGAGGCATGCGATGAGCGAGACCCCCACCCGTGCGGGCGGTGCCGTCGCCCTCGCCATTCGCTCCATCACCTATCGGGATTCGATCCGCGAGGCCCTCGTCGAGGAGATGGAGGACGACCCGCGGGTCATCATCCTCGGCGAGGACGTCGGCCGGTACGGGGGCGCCTATGCAGTCTCGAAGGGGCTGCTCGAGCAGTTCGGGGACCGCCGCGTCATCGACACCACCATGGCCGAAGCGATGATCGTCGGCGCAGCCCTCGGAGCTGCGGCCGTCGGAGCCAGGCCGGTGGCCGAGATCATGTACATGGATTTCATCACCCTCGTGATGGATCAGCTGGTCAACCAGGCGGCCAAGCTCCACGTGATGTTCGGCGGCCAGCTCTCCGCTCCGATGGTTGTCCGCGTGCAGCAGGGGATCGGGCGGGGAGCGGGACCGCAGCACTCGCAGAGCCTCGAGGCGTGGTTCGCCCACGTGCCGGGTCTCAAGACGGTCGCCCCGAGCACGCCGGCCGACGCCAAGGGTCTCCTGAAGGCGGCGATTCGCGACGACGACCCGGTCCTGTTCATCGAGCACAAGCAGCTCTACAGCCGCAAGGGGGACGCCGTCGGTCGCGACCACGTGGTGCCGATCGGGTCAGCCGATGTCAAGCGGCCGGGACGCGACGTGACGGTCGTAACGTGGTCCAACATGGTCTACACGGCCCTAGCCGCCGCCGAGCGTCTCGCGACGGACGGGACGGACGTCGAGGTCATCGATATGCGGACCCTGGCGCCCCTCGACATGGAGACCGTCCTGACGTCGTGCCGGCGCACGGGCCGCGTCCTGGTCCTTCACGAGGCGTGTCGGACCGGCGGGCTCGGCGCGGAGATCGCGGCCCAGGTCGGCGAGGAGCTCCACGGCGCGCTGAGAGCCCCGGTGCGGCGGCTGGCGGCCCCCGATGTCGCCCTCCCGGCCAACTCGGCCCTCGAACGGGCTCTCATTCCCGATGAGGATGCGACAGTCGAGGCTGTCAGATCGCTCCTGAGGAGTTGAAGATGCAGCACGTGGTCGTGATGCCCCCGTTTGGCGATGCCTCGGGCGAGCTGGTGCTTGCACACTGGCACAAGGCGCCCGGCGAGCAGGTGGAGAAGGGCGAGGCCCTGTTCGATGTGGAGACGGAGAAGGTGACCGTCCCGGTGGAATCCCTGTACGCCGGAACGCTGACCGAAGTGTTTGTCGCCGAGGGTGCGTCGGCCGCCGAAGGCACCCCGATCGCCGCCATCGACGACGGGGCCGGCTGATGGGCGCCGAGCCGGCGCCGCCTCGTGGCCGTGGCCGCGGCACCCAACGGGACGACCTGCTCGCGGAGGTCGCGACGCTCTATTACCGGGACCGGCTTGACCAGGTCGCGATCGCCCGCCGGGTGGGCGTGTCCCGCTCGACCGTCTCACGGCTGCTGAGCGACGCCCTCGCGACCGGCGTGGTGGAGATCCGCATCCGGCACCCGCTGCCGCTGGTCGACGAGCTCGGCCGTGCGCTCACGCGGCGGTTCGACCTGCGGGACGCCCAGGTCCTCGACGTGCGGGGGCGGCCCGGGGGTGCTCTCGAGCGCGTCGGGCGGCTCGCCGGCCGCTACCTGGACTCGATCCTTGCCGATGGCGACGTCCTGGCGATCAGCTGGGGGACGGGCGTCCACGCGGTCGCAGCCGGGCTTGAGCGCGTCAAGTCGCGCGGGGTCGAGGTCGTGCAGATGCTGGGCGGCGCCGGCAGCCACGACGCCGAGGTCGACGGGACCCAGCTCGCCCTGAGGATGGCGGACATCTTCGGCGGCCGCTGCCGCTACCTGAGCGCGCCGCTCGTCGTCGACGACGAGCAGGTCGCAACCGCGCTCCTCCGGCAGCGGGGAATCCGGGAGACGCTCGCGGCGGCCGCTCATGCGGACGTCGCGCTGGTGGGCATCGGAGCACTGGTCCCGGAGAAGTCGGCGCTCCTCCGGGCGGGCTATCTCACCCTCGAGGGACTCGCGAACCTGCGCCGTCTCGGTGCGGTCGGCGACGTCTGCGGCTACCACTTCGATGTGCACGGCGCGATGGTCGACACGGAGCTGAGCCGGCGCGTCGTGGCGCTCAACCCGGCCTCGCTTCGTGCGATCCCGCGGGTGATTGGCGTTGCCTCCGGGATCGCCAAGGCGGAGGCCCTCGTGGGGGCGCTTCGCGCACGACTCGTGAGCGTCCTGGTCACGGACGACGCAACGGCCCGTGCGGTGCTGGAGGCGAGCGAGGCCTGACGGCGCGGGTGACCGGCGCCGGACCGGAGCGTCAGCCGGTCCGCGCGAGGCGGTGCATGTCGTCGCGCAGCGCCTCGTACGTGCGGCGATAAACGTCGTACAGATCGTCGTACCGCGCCGCTGTGCCCGGGTCCGGCTCGATCCGCCCGGCGACGGGGTTCCAGCCGCTCGTGTCCATCCCGCAGGCGTCGGCAGCCATCCGTGCGTCACCGTAAGCCGCGCCGATCGTGCTCACGGGCAGATCCTGCGGCTGGCCGGTCACATCGCTGACGATCCGCGTCCAGAGGCTGCCCCGCGCGCCGCCCCCGACCGCGACCAGGCGTCGCGGTCGCCCGCCTGCCTCGATCATCGCCTCGATGTTGTGGCGGACCCCGAACGCGACGCCCTCGAGTACGGACCGGTACAGGTGACCCCGGGTATGGTCAAGCGTGAGCCCGAGCCAGCAGCCGCGTGCCTGCGGATCGAAGATGGGCGTTCGCTCACCCGCGAAGTACGGCAGCAGGACGAGCCCGTCGGAGCCGGGCGGCACGTGCGCCGCCTCGGCCAGCAGATCGCCGACGTCTTCGCCGGTGATCCCGGCGAGCCAGGTCGTGACCAGGCCCGAGGTGGCCATCCCGGCCGCGATCGAGAAGGTGTCCGGGGTCCGTCCCGATGCGGCCCACAGGCCCGGATGTGCCGCGGGCCGCGCGACGGTCTGGATGAGGAACATCGTCGAGCCGTACATCACCATGGTGTCCCCAACGGCACGGCACCCCACGCTGTACGACTCGGCGAGCGCATCGATCGTGCCGGCCAGCACCTTCGTGCCCGCCGGCAGCCCGGTCTCCGCCGCGGCGGCCGCGGAGACCTCGCCGATGACGTCGCCTGGCCAGGCCAGTCGGGGTGGCTCGAGACCGGGGGCTGCGGCGGACCATCCCTCGGGCCACCAGTCGAGCGCGGTGAGATCGTAGAGCGGGTCCGACGCGCTCGCGGTGTAGTGGTCCATGATGTACTCACCGGTCAGCCGGCCGGCGAGGAAGCTCGATGCGCCGTACCAGCGTCGGGCCTGCGACCAGGCCGCGGGGTCATGGCGCGCTATCCACCGGAGCTTCGGGCCGACGGCCTGGGTTGTGAGACGGTTCCCCGTCCGCTGGAGCAGCACGCCGGCCCCAAGCTCGTCGGTGAGCTCTCCGATCTCGCGTTCGGCACGACGGTCGATCCCGTACAGGATGGCCGCGCGCAGCGGCCGCCCGGCCCCGTCGGCGACCAGCGCGCACGGTCCGATCCCGCTCGCCGCCACCGCTTCGACGCGCTGCCCGGGTCGCCTGGCCAGCAGGTCGCGCACCAGGCCGCGGAACTCGGCCCACCAGAGCCCCTCGGCATCGTGCTCGAACCACCCGGGATGCGGCGATGGGGTCTCGTGCGGGCGGACGGCCGATGCCAGGATCTCGCCGGACTCGTCCACGAGGACGGCCTTGCTGCTCGTCGTGCCGATGTCAACGCCGAGGAACATCGTGTGGCGGTCCCTTCCCGGAGATCTAGCCGATGCCGGCGCCGGCGAGCCCGGCGCTCTCGGGCAGAGCCAAGGGTGCCAGCTCGAGCCGCGCGCCGTACGACTGGGCGACGGATGCCTCAAGCCCATCGTCTGAGATGATCCGGTCGATCTCGTCGATGCCGGCGACACGGATCAGGGCGTGCTTGCCGAACTTGGAGCTGTCGGCCAGGACAACGCAGGTGCGCGCGGCCGCGACCATCGCCCGCTTGAGCGGGATCTCGAGCGTATTCGTGTTCGTGATGCCGCTCTCGAGGTCGATCGCGTCCGCGCCGAGGAACGTCCACTCGACCCGCAGGTCCTCCACGAACGCGACCGCACGCTCGCCCATGAGCGTGTAGGTGAAGGCCAGCAGCTCGCCCCCGGTGACCAGCAGGCGCACACCCGGGTAGTCGGCTACCGTCTGGCCGATCAGAAGATCATTGGTCACGATCGTCAGGTTGTGACGGTCGGCGAGCGTCAGGGCGAGCTGGTAGGTGGTCGACCCGGCGTCGAGCAGGACGCTGTCGCCGTTCTGGACCAGACCGCTCGCGAAGCTCGCGACGGCCGCCTTGGCGCCCTGGTTCTGGCCGCGCTTGACCACGTACGGGATGTCGATCGCGCCGGCCCGGGCGCGCGCCCCACCGTGTGTCCGCTCGAGGTGACCCTCCCGCGCGAGAGCATCAAGGTCGCGGCGGATCGTCGATCCGTCGACGCCCAGCGCCGCGGCAAGCTCCTTCGCTTCGACATACCTCGTCAGGTACAGGCGACGCAGGATCTCGCGCTTCCGTTGTCCGGTCCGCATGATGCCCTCTCTCAGGGCGACTCGACCCGCGGCGATCGCCGCGGGTCGCCGTCCAGGCTCGCCGTGACTCACCGCACGGCCTGCAGGTTCGATTCGCATCGCACACACGATAACGAGCATATTCGTGTCGCGCTACTGGAAGTTGCTCAACTTGACGGCGATCCAGCGCGTGTCGCACACTGCGTTGTGCACGACTGGTGCAGATAAACGTGCAAGTAAACGTGCAAGCAGGGAGCGAACTCGTGCGTTCAGACCTCGGTGATCCGGGCGCCGACCTGCTCGACTCCTGTCGCCGGCTCTCGAGCATCGCGGCCCCGGCGGGGAACGAGGACCGCCTGACGGCCGCCGTTGTCGAGCACCTGCGCCTCCGCGGGCTCGAGCCGGTTGTCGATCGGCTCGGCCAGGTGGCGGTGTTGTTCGGCGCCGGCGGCGCCGGTCCCTCGGTGCTCGTGACCGCGCACCTGGACGAACTGGGTCTCGTCGTCCGCGGCATCGACCCTGACGGGATGCTCCGCGTCCACCGGCTCGGCGGCATGCCGGAGCGTGTCCTGCCCGGCGAGCGACTCGTTGTGCACACGCGGACCGGTGACATCCCCGCCGTGGTCGGGCTGAAGAGTCACCACCTGACTCCACCGGAGGAGAAGTACGTCGCCAAGTCGGCGACCGAGCTCTACCTCGACATCGGCGTGGCCGGAGCTGGACAGGCGGACGCCGCCGGGATCCGCATCGGTGATCCCGTCACCTACGCGCCCGCCTGGACCAACCTGCTCGGCGGACGATTCGCGGGCAAGTCGCTCGACGACCGGGTGGGCGTTGCGGCCGTGCTCGCCTGGCTCGACCGGGTCGTCGCGGCGCCGCCGCCGATGCCGCTCACGATCGCGTTCACGACCCAGGAGGAGTTCAACGTCCGCGGAACGCTCGCGCTTGTCGCGCGGTTCGCGCCCGACATCGTGGTGAACGTCGATGTCGCACCGGCGGCGGACACGCCCGACCTTCGCGGTCAGGGGGTCGTCCGGCTGGGGGGCGGCCCGACGCTGTCGCGCCTCTCGTTCCACGGGCGCGGCACGCTCGGGGGGCTGATCCCGCACCCCGCACTCGTCCGGGCGGTCGAGGCGGCCGCGACCGATGCCGCCATCCAGATCCAGCATGACGCGATGATCGGCGTCATCACCGATGCTGCGTTCGTCACGATGGCCACGGCCGAGGGGATCGCGGCCGTGGGCGTCGGTATTCCGGTCCGTTACACGCACTCGCCGATCGAGACGGCGCAGCTTTCGGACGTTGCCGGGTGCGTCGATCTCCTGAGTTGTCTCGTGCCGAGGCTGGTCGATGCCGATCTGACTCGCGGCGCTACCCAGATCCTCGCTGGAGGCATTGCATGACCGTCATCACCGAGCTGTTCGGGAAGCCGAAGGCCATCATCGCGATGGCCCACTTCCCGCCGATGCCGGGCCAGCCGCGCCACGATTCCGCGGGTGGGATCCAGGCGTTGCTGGATGCGGTCGGCCGTGACGTCGAGGCGCTTGCGCGTTCCGGCGTAGACGCCGTCATGTTCTGCAACGAGGGTGATCGCCCCTACCGCACGACCGTCGGACCAGAGGTTCCCGCGATCATGGCCGCGGTGATCACGGAGTTGAAGCGCGACCTCCCGATCCCGTTCGGGGTGGATATCCTGTGGGACCCGAAGGCCGCGATCGGGCTCGCGCGTGCGGTCGGCGCCCGGTTCGTCCGGGAGGTGTTCACCGGCGTCTATGCCAGCGACTTCGGGCTGTGGAACACGGATCCGGCAGCCTCGCTGGGTTACCGACGGTCGATTGACGCCGGCGATGTCCGGCTCTTCTTCAACGTGACGGCTGAGTTCGCGGCGCCCCTCGGTGCCCGCGAGATCGGGCTGGCCGCCCGGTCGGCCGTCTTCAGCTCACTGGCCGACGCCGTCTGCGTCTCGGGCACGGTCACCGGCACGGGACCGGCGTTCGCTGACCTCGTCGCCGCCAAGGACGCCGTCGGCCCGGAGACCGCCGTGATAGCGAACACCGGTGTCGGGCCGTCCACGGTGGGCGACATCCTTGCGGTTGTCGACGGCTGCATCGTAGGGACCTCGCTGAAACGGAACGGGATCACCTGGAATGCAGTTGATCAAGGCCGGGTGAACGCTCTGCTCGACGCTGCCGAGGCAAGCGGGTCATGGCTGCCGTCCGCCGCCTCATGAAGGGTCGCGGCGCCGGTCGACCCAGGAGGAGGAGAAGAAGGAGGAGCGTAGTGAGTCGCGTCGTCGGAAACGAAGACAGTCCCCTGTGTCGCCCAGCTGCGACCGGTCGTGCATGGCGTCCCACCTGTTGACCACCCAAGATCAGAACAGAGGTTTCATCGCATGCGAAACATGAAACGGGCTGCCTCCGGATTGGCCACCCTCGCCATCGTCCTCGGGGCGTGCTCACCGGGGACGGCGACGCCCGCGCCAGCCACCACGGCACCGACAGCGCCTGCCGCGACGGAAGGCGCCGGCGGTCCTGCTGGCACGCTCGATCCGGCCACCGTCAAGATCGTCACCGTCGTCAAGCTGCTCGGCGTCGGGTGGTTCGACCGGATGGAGACCGGCATCAAGGAGTTTGCGACCGCAACCGGCGTCGACGCGTCCATGACGGGCGCCGACGACGCCAGCCCGGAGAAGCAACTCAAGATCATCCAGGACCTGATCCCGCTGAAGCCGACCGCGATCACGGTCGTCCCCAACTCGCCCGAGTCCCTCGAGGGCGTGCTGAAGCAGGCCATGGATGCCGGCATCACCGTGGTCACGCACGAGGCCAGCACCCAGAAGAACACGAACATCGACATCGAGGCGTTCGACAACGCAGCCTACGGCGCGCAGATCATGGACAACCTCGCATCCTGCATGGGTGAGAGCGGCCAGTACGCCGCGTTCGTCGGCCAGCTGACCGCGCAGAGCCACATGGAATGGGTCGCGGGGGGCTTTGAGCAGGCCAAGGCGAAGTACCCGAACATCACGCGCGTCAGCGACCCGATCGAGGGTCTCGAGGACGCCAACGTCGCCTACCAGAAGACCAAGGAGCTCCTGGCCAAGTACCCGGAAATCAAGGGCTTCCAGGGTAGCGCCGCCACCGACGTCGCCGGCATCGGGCGCGCGATCCAGGAGGCCGGTCTCCAGGACAAGACATGCGTCATGGGTACGAGTATCCCTTCGATCGTGACGAACTATCTGCCGGACAACTCGGTCGACAGGATCTTCTTCTGGGATCCCGCCCTCGCCGGCAAGGCCATGAACATCCTCGCCCTGATGATCGCGAACGGCCAGGAGATCACTCCCGGACTCAACCTCGGTCTGACCGGGTACGAGAGCATCCAGCCGCTGGCCGGTACCCCGAAGGCGTGGGCCGGCAGTGCGTGGGTCGTCGTCGACAAGGCCAACGCGTCGCAGTATCCCTTCTGACCCATGGCCGTTGGCTTCGATCGGTCGCCGCTTGCGGCAGCTGACCGAGACCGGCGACGAAGCCGGAGCGGGGAGGGGCTAGACCCCTTCCCGCTCCGAGACGAAGGAGCCAGGGTGATCGCATGAGCGGAGACCACCCTCTCCTTGTCGCCCAGGGGATCTCGAAGCACTTCGGGGGGGTCGCGGCCCTCGATGACGTCTCGCTTGAGGTGCGGCCCGGCGAGGTCCACTGCATCGCCGGCGAGAACGGCTCCGGCAAGTCGACCCTGATCAAGATCATCAGCGGCGTGGTGACGCCGGACGCCGGCGTCATCGAAGTCGGATGCGAGACCTACCGGCACCTGACCCCGCGCCAGGCGATCGGCGCCGGCATCGAGGTCATCTTTCAGGACTTTTCCCTCTTCCCGAACCTGACCGTCGCGGAGAACATCGCCGTCTCCTCCCTGATCGCCCACGGCCGGCGCACCGTTCGGCCGCCGGAACTCCGGAGGATCGCCCGTGCGGTCATCGAGCGGATCGGGGTCGACCTCGATCTCGACGCGCGCGTCGAGGACCTCTCAGTCGCAGACCGCCAGTTGACGGCGATCTGCCGGGCGCTGGCCCAGGATGCGCGCATCATCTTCATGGACGAGCCGACGACGGCCCTCACCTGGCGCGAGGTCCGCGCCCTCTTCCAGATCGTGGCCTCGCTCCGCGAGAGCGGCGTGGCGCTCGTCTTCGTCAGCCACAAGATCGAGGAAGTCCTGCGGATCTCGCAACGGATCACCGTCCTCCGCAACGGCAAGGTTGTCGTCAGCGGCGAGGCCGCCGAGTTCGACCGCCCAGCCCTCATCCGGGCGATGACCGGGCGCATGCTGAGCGAACGAAGGCCCAGCGATACCAACTGGCGCGAGATGCCGCCGATCCTGGAGGTCCAAGGGCTGGGTCTGGGCGGCTACTTCGAGGGCGTCACCTTCGACGTGCGGCCCGGCGAGGTCCTCGGCGTCACCGGGCTCCTGGGATCCGGCCGCACCGAGATCGCCGAAGCCCTGTTCGGCGTCCGCCCCGCCGATACCGGCACGGTGCGTGTGAACGGACAGCCGGTGGTCGTGAACTCGGTCCGGGATGCGGTCCGGGCGGGGTTCGGTTATGTGCCGGCGGACCGACTCAGCGAGGGGCTCTTCCTGGACCAATCGATCGCCCGCAACGTGATTGCGGGCAGTCTCGACCTGTTGGTCGGCCGCCTGAACCTCCTTCGCCAGTCGGTCGCCGACCGGGTCGCCCAAACGACCCTCACGGACCTTCGTGTGAAGATGTCCAGCTCGCGGGCACCGGTGCGCAGCCTCTCCGGCGGCAACCAGCAGCGCGTCGTGCTCGCCAAGTGGCTCGCCCGCAGCCCCCGGATCCTCATCCTGAACAGCCCGACGGTCGGCGTGGACGTCGGCTCCAAGCACGAGATCCTCGAGATGCTTCGCGCCAAGAGCCGGGAAGGGATGGGCATCATCGTTATCTCTGACGACGTGCCGGAGCTGCTCGAGGTCTGTCATCGGGTTCTCGTGGTCCGGCGCGGCCGGATCGTGGCCGAGCTGACTGGTGACGGCCTGACGGAGAAGACCATCCTCGACGAACTGGCCGCATGAGCACTGTCCCCAGCGCCGCCCGGCGCCTCAGGATCTCGCGCCTCCGTGGCAGCAACAACGAGGGCGTTCTTGTCGTCGCGATCGCCGTGCTCGCCACGGTGGTCGGGCTCGTCTCGCCCTCGTTCTGGAGTGTTGCCACGCTCCTGAACGTCGGGACGAACTCGCTCGAGAACGCCGTCTTCGCGATGGCCGTCCTCATCGTGATGGTCTCGGGAGGGATCGACGTCTCGTTCATGGCGATCGGCATCTTCGCCGGCTACTCGGTCATCGTCCTCGGAAACGCGACCGGCATCGCGGCTGACAGCGCCTGGCTCGGGTTCATGATTGCGATCGCCATAGGGCTGGCGCTGGGCCTGCTGAACGCCTTCGCCATCGCGGTCCTCCGGCTCCCGACGCTGATCGCGACGCTCGGCACGCAGACGATCATCCGGGGCGTGATGCTGGCGTTCATCGGACGGAAGGTCATCCCCGACTACCCGCCGGGGCTGGAATCGCTCTCGACGACGTACCTGTTCACGGACTACGCGGCGATCGCCACCCGCTTGAACGTCATGATCGTCCCTTCGATCGTCATCTGTATCGTCGTCAGTCTCATGCTGCGGTACACCCTTGTCGGGCGCGGGATCTTCGCGATCGGTGGCGACGCCGAGTCAGCCCGCCGGGCCGGCTTTCCGGTGACCCGCCTCCGGGTGCTGATCTACCTGATGGCTGGTGCGCTCGCGGCTACCGCCGGCATGATGCACGTCACCCAGGTGCGCCTGGCCAACCCGTACGAACTGGTCGGCGGCGAGCTCGACGTCATCGCCGCCGTCGTCCTCGGTGGTGCCTCCATCTTCGGCGGGAAGGGCTCGGTGAGCGGGACAGTCCTCGGGGTCGTCCTCATCGCCCTGATCAACTACTCGCTGATCCTGCTGGGCGTGCCCGGTGCGTGGCAGCGCGCCGCGGTCGGGGCGTTGCTGTTGATCGGCGTCTCGGCACAGGCGCTCAGCGCAGCCGGGCGACACCGCCGAGGAACGATCGTCCAGGCGGAGGAGGCAGCGGCATGACAGACCCGTCGGCGGTCATCCAGCGACTGTTGCCTGAGCGCAGCCTGCTCCGTCTCGCGGCCTTCGCGATCGTCGTACTGGTCGTCTTCTCGCTCATGTCGAAGCCCTTCTTCACGGTCATCAACTTCCAGTCGATGGGATTCCAGGTCGCCGAGGTCGGGCTGCTCAGTCTGGCCGTCATGCTGACGATGCTGACCGGCGGGATCGACCTCTCGATCGTGTCAATCGCCAGCGTGGCCGCGCTCGTCACCGCGCAGCTCTTCGCGGCCACCGGCGCCGCAGAGACCACTGCCATGACCCCGGTGCTGACCGCGGTCTTCATCCTGGTGGGGATGCTCGCCGGAACCCTCACCGGCCTGGTCAACGGGCTGCTCATCACGAGGCTGCGCGTCACCCCGATCCTGGCGACGCTGGGCACGATGCAGCTGATCAACGGCCTGATGGTCGCGTGGACGAACGGCCGGGCCATCTACGGGATGCCGGATGTCTTCCTCGCCATCGGCACCGGGACCGTCCTTCTTGCGCCGATCGCCATAGTCGTCCTGATGGCAGCAGCGCTGTTGACGGCAGCGTTCATGAATCGCACGGGCACGGGCCTGCGTCTCAAGCTCGTAGGTGCCAACCCAACCGCCGCCCGCTACTCCGGTCTCGATAATGGCCGTGTTCTGATGCTGACCTATCTCGCGTCGGCCTTTCTCGCGTCGCTGGCCGGGATCATCATCGCCTCCCGCGCGGCGAGCGCCAGCGCGGACTATGGCACGTCATACGTCCTGGTCGCGATCGTCATTTGCATGCTCGCGGGTGTGAACCCGAACGGGGGCTACGCGACCGTCACCGGCGTTGTCATCGCGGCCTTCACGCTCCAGATGGTTGCCAGCGGGCTCAACCAGATCGGCTGGAACACCTTCCATTACCAGATTGTGCAAGGGGTCCTGTTGATCGCGGTGATCGGCCTGAACACGTTCTCCGAACAGGGCTTGTTGTCCGGCCTCCTCGGACGACTGCGGAGGCGGCGCCCAGTTGGGACGAGACCGGCCAAGGCAGAACCTGGACCTTGACGCCCCGGCCAGCCGGCCGCGCAGGCGCCGGGGCCCGGCGCCGTGAGCGACGCCAACCGGGCGCGATGCGTGGCACCATCCACAGGAGCGGAGTGCTATGAAGAAGCTCATCAACCAGCCCGAGCGGTTCGTCGACGAGATGCTCGAGGGGTTGCTCGTGGCGCATTCGGGGATGCTGAGATCGGCATCCGAGGACAACCGGGCGCTCGTCCGCGCGGATGCCCCGCGGCCCGGCCACGTTGGCATCGTCACCGGCGGCGGGTCGGGCCACCTGCCGGTGTTCCTGGGCTATGTCGGTAAGGGCCTCTGCACCGGCGTCGCCATCGGCAATGTCTTCTCCTCGCCGTCGGCCGATCAGGCGCTGGCCGCGACGCGCGCGTCGTCGAGTGGGGCCGGTGTGCTCTACCTGTACGGCAACTACGGTGGAGACGTGCTCAACTTCGACCTGGCCGCCGACATGGCTGACGCGGAAGGGATCCCCACGCGGACTGTTCTGGCAGCCGACGACGTGGCATCCGCCCCGCCGGAGCGCGCGGCATCGCGGCGCGGCATCGCCGGCATCTTCTTCGCGTACAAGTGCGCCGGGGCCGCTGCCGAGCGCGGTGACTCGCTCGACGACGTTGAGGCCGCCGCCGCCGCCGCCGTTGCAGCCACGAGAACGATGGGCGTCGGCATCTCGCCGACGATTCTCCCCGCCGCCGGCAAGCCGACCTTCGAGCTCGCCGACGGCGAGATGGAGATCGGCGTCGGGATCCACGGCGAGCCGGGCGTGCACCGTGGCGCGCTCGAGACGGCCGACGAGGTGACCGTCCGCCTCCTCGACGCGATCAGCGCCGATATGGGACTCGCCGCCGGGGATCGCGTGGCGGTTCTCGTCAACGGCCTCGGTGCGACGCCGCTCGAGGAGCTCTACATCATGTACCGGCGGGCTGCCCGCTACCTCGCCGAGCTCGGCGTGACGATCCACCGGCCGTACATCGGCGAGTTCGCGACGAGCCTGGAGATGGCGGGCGCATCGATCTCGGTGATGCGTCTCGACGACCAGCTGACCACCCTGCTCGACGCTCCCGCCGAGTCGCCCTTCTTCCGCCAGTGAAGGGGGCTGCGCTGGTCGCGCTGATCGACCGCACGCTCGAGCTGCTGGCCGAGCGCACCGACGAGCTGCGGGATCTCGACGCCGCTGTCGGCGACGGTGATCTCGGGATCACCGTCGGCAAGGGGTGCGAGGCGGTCCGGGCCCGTCTCGTTGCGCTTGAGGACCCAACGCCGGCCCAGCTGGTCAAGGCGGCCGGCGTCTCGGCGGCCAACGCGAACCCGTCCACGATGGCGGCACTCGTCGGCGGCGGCTTGCTGGCCGGCGGCAAGGCGCTCGGCGACGCAGGCTCGCTGGGTCGCGCGGAGGCGGTCGTGCTTGCGCGCGCCGTCGCCGACAGCATCGCGACCCGTGGCAAGTCGGCCGTCGGAGACAAGACGATCCTCGATGCCATGGTTCCCTCGATCGATGCGCTCGAGGCATCGGCGACCGGGTCCACCGGTGCAGCGGTGCTGCAGGCGATGATCGATGCGGCCCGCGGTGGCGTGGAAGCAACGACCGGCCTGCAGAACCAGCGCGGGCGCGCGGCGTGGTTGGGTGCGCGGAGCGCGGGACATCCCGACCCGGGCGCCACGGCCTACCTGCGGTTCCTGGAGGCGCTCGCGACCGCCTGGACCGCCCCCGACAGCCAGCCGAGTGGAGAGTGACCCCGACCATGAAGGCCAACATCCTCGAGTCCCACGGCCCCATCGAGCAGCGACCACTGCAGCTTCGCGATGTCCCACGGCCGGTTCCGGGTCGCGGCCAGGTCCTGCTCAAGGTTGGGGCGTGTGGCGTCTGCCGCTCGAACCTGCACATGATCGAAGGCGACTGGGCCGGCGTCCCCGGGAAGTTCCCGATCATCCCCGGTCACGAGGTCGTCGGCCGGATCGAGGAACTCGGCGAGGGCGTCGACTGGCTGCCGGTCGGCGCACGCGCGGGCGTGCAGCCCCTGTTCTCGACCTGCGGCCAGTGCGAGTTCTGCGTTGGCGGACGGGACCATCTCTGCCAATCGAAGGAGATCACCGGCGAGACGGTCGACGGTGGGTACGCGGAGTACATGGTCGCCGACGCGCGCCACACGTATCTGCTGCCCGACTCGCTTGGTGATGCCGCGGCTGCCTCCCTGTTCTGTCCCGGGATCACCGCCTTCGGAGCGGTTGCGAAGGCCGCGCTGACGCCGTCGAAGAGCGCCGCGGTATTCGGCATCGGAGGTGTGGGCCACGTGGTCCTCCAGATGGCCCTCCTGCATGGTGGCGCGGTGACAGCGGTGACCCGCGGCGAGGGGCACCTGGCCGTTGCCGAGGAGCTTGGCGCCACACACGTCATCGACGCTACACGCGAGCATCCCGGAAAGGTTCTGGCCCGGGCGGGCGGTGTGGACGCGGCCTTCGTGTTCGGTCCGTCGAACGAGCTGGTCCGACAGGCCATCGAGGCCACGAAGCCGGGCGGGATCATCGTCACAGGCGTGAACGTGGACGTTGGCCGGTTCGCGTTTGCGACCGAGAAGACGGTGGTCGGGTCGCTCTTGGGGACACGTCAGCAGATGCGCGAGGTCATTGCCCTCGCAGTTGCCGGCAAGATC
>CAMTVM010000013.1:0-42769 GCA_947085195.1 uncultured Chloroflexota bacterium | reverse complement strand
CTCGCGGCGAAGGGCCTCACCGGCGAGGGTTACGAGGGCCACTACTTCTGGGATACCGAGATCTTCGCGCTGCCGTTCTTCGTCTACACGCAGCCGACGATCGCCCGATCCCTGCTCCAGTTCCGCATCGCGACCCTCCCGCAGGCTCGGGCGCGCGCGGCCGAGATGAGCGAGGCAGGTGCGCTGTACCCATGGCGCACGATCAATGGCCACGAGGCATCCGCGTACTTCCCGGCGGGCACCGCCCAGTACCACATCAACGCCGACATTGCGTACGCCATGGCGAAATACGTCACGGTCACCGGCGACAGGTCCCTGCTCCACGAAGGGGGAGCGGAGGTGCTGTTCGAGACGGCCCGCCTGTGGGCCGGGCTGGGGGCCTACATCCCGGCCCGGGATGGGGCGTTCTGCATCAACGAGGTCACCGGGCCCGACGAGTACACGGCGCTGGTGAACAACAACGCCTACACGAACCTGATGGCGCGGGCCCACCTGCGCTACGCGGCGCGGGTCGCAGACGAGCTTGCGGCCGAAGCGCCGACGACCTTCGCCAGGGTGGCGGGCTCCATCGGCCTGCGGCCGGACGAGATCGATGCCTGGCGTCTGGCTGCCGCAAAGATGCGGGTGCCGAGGGATCCCGCTCTTGGGGTCCATGCCCAGGATGACTCGTTCCTTGATCGCGAGCCATGGGACTTCGAGGGCACCCCCGCCGACCATCACCCGCTGCTCCTGCACTATCACCCGCTCGTGATCTACCGGCACCAGGTGCTGAAGCAGTCGGATGTCGTCCTCGCCCAGGTCCTCCTCGCCAGCGAGTTCACGGCGGCCGAGAAGAAGCGGAACTACGACTACTACGACCCGCTCACGACGGGTGACTCCTCCCTGTCGCCGTGCATCCAGAGCGTGGCCGCGGCCGAGCTCGGGTATGCCGACGAGGCGTACCGCTACTTCATGCAGACCGCCCGCATGGACCTCGACGACGTCAACGGCAACGTCGCCCACGGCGTGCACATTGCCGCCATGGCCGGGTCCTGGGTGTCGCTCGTGTACGGGTTCGCAGGACTGCGTGACGACGACGGCCGGCTCTCCTTCGCGCCGCGGCTTCCCCGCAGCTGGGGCCGGCTCGCCTTCCACCTGCGTGTCGGCGCTGCCCGGCTCCACGTTGACATCGCCGCCGACTCCGTCACCTACGAACTCGAGGCGGGTGACGCCCTGGAGTTCGCCCATTTTGGCCAGTCGTGTCGGGTGGTTGCCGGGTCGCCGACGATCATGGACCTTGCGCCCCGTCTCGCGGCGGTCATCTTCGACCTCGACGGCGTCCTCACCGACTCAGCGGAGCATCACTACCATGCCTGGCTCCGCCTCGCCACGGAAGAGTCCCTCCCGTTCGACCGGGAGCTGAACGAGCGCCTCAAGGGCGTCAGCCGCATGGAGAGCCTCGAGATCATCCTCGACCATGCGGGCCAGACCGCCGGGCTGCGGGACAAGGTGCGCCTCGCGGACCGGAAGAACGCCTTCTTCCGGGAGCTCATCAGCTCCATCACCCCTGCAGACCTGCTGCCAGGAATGCTCGAGCTGCTCACCGACCTGCGGACTCGCGGGATCCGCACAGCGATCGCCTCGATGAGCCACAACGTCTGGGAGGTCGTGCGTCGGCTGGGGATCGGGGACCTGATCGACGTGATCGTCGACCCCGCCACGCTGGTGAAGGGCAAGCCGGATCCCGAGATCTTCATGACGGCCGCCGAGCGGCTCGGCGTCCGGTTCGAAGACTGCATCGGCATCGAGGATTCCCGGGCCGGCGTGGAGGCGATTCGAGCGGCACGCATGGTCCCCGTGGGGATCGGCACCGACCTCCCAGGCGCAGCGTGGCTCGTGTCCGACACCCGGCTCCTCACGGCGGACGCCCTGGCGGCTGCCATCCGCCACGGGCAGGTCGCGAGCCCCGCGGTCTCCTGACCGGGCTCCCGGGCAACGCAGGGGAGGCACCGTACTGGGTTCCGCTTGCGCGCCCTCGAGTGGTCAATACGTCATACTCTGGCGATTCGCAAGATTGACTCTTACTCAGAACCCGTCTAGAGTCAGGGAATGACTTCGGTAGGTCGACTCCAGCTCGAGACGGCGCTGCGGGCACTCGGGGAGCTCCTGGAGGCCCGCGGGCTCCACTATGAGGTCGCCCTCATCGGGGGCGGCAACCTCATCCTGCGCGGGCTCGTCACGCGACCCACCACGAAGGATCTGGACCTTCTCGGCGAGTGGACGGCCGACGGGATCAAGCCCATGCGGCCGATGCCCGAACCGCTCCGCATCGCGGTCGTCGACGTCGCGCGCGCCTACGGACTCGCGAGTGACTGGGTCAATCTGGGCCCAGGTTCCCTGCTCGACATGGGCCTCCCGTCCGGCTTCCTCGGGCGCCTGGAACGACACGACTACGGCGGTCTCGTCACCTGGCTCGCGGGTCGCTTCGACATGGTCTGCTTCAAGCTCTATGCGGCCGTCGACCAGGGACCTCGGAGCCGGCACCTGCAGGATCTGCGCGAACTCGGTCCTGACCGCGACGAGCTCCCGGCAGCCGCTCGCTGGAGCCTCACGCACGATCCATCGCCTGGGTACCGATCGCTGCTCGTGGACACGCTGCGCCGGCTCGGAGTGGAGGACGCCGATGCCTCCCTCGACTAGCGTGCTCCAGGGGGCCTTGCTGAACCGGGCGTGGATCCAGTGGATCGCGCTCGGTGTCGACGCGGTCGGCGAGTCCGACGATGCCGTGGTCGATCCCGAAGCACTGATCGCGCTCACGGCAGAGCTGGGCGACGCCGACGCGCGCCTGCGCGATGTCAGCACCGACTGGTGCGTCGCCTACGGCCGGTACGTCAACGGCGCGCGCCTCAAGCAGGTGGCGCGAGAACTCGGGACGCCGCCCGGAGCGATCGGCGAGTACGTGGCCACCGTCGCCACCGCCGGGGGTCCCGCCTGGCCGATGGCGACCCAGCCCCGTCCGGACCACATCACCCGTGGCAAGGCCAGGCTCAACTCCGCCCTTGCGCCGCCACGCCTGCGCATCCGCCTGCGCGCCGCGTTTGGGGTGAATGCCCGGGCGGACGTGCTCGCGGCACTGTTGGCCGTTCCCCAGATCGGCCTGAGCGTGGCCGACCTCGCCCGCAAGACGCGCTTCACGAAGCCCAACGTGGCCTTCGCCGTGGACGCGCTGGTGCTGGCAGGCCTGCTCGAGGCGCGGGCCGTGGGCAACGAGCGGCGCGTCGCCCTGGTCCGGAATTGCGACATCCTCCCGGGTCTCCGGCCACTCGCCCAGCCCGACTGGGTCAGCAGGTTCGGGGTAGCGCTCGCGGTGCTTCGCTTCGCCGGGCAGGAGGGCATGTCGCCATCGGTGCGGGCGATCGAGGCACGGCGACTCGTCGAGGGCCTGCGGACGCGGATCCTGGGCGAGGGGCTCCCGCAGCCCGATCTCGAGGCACTCGGCGACGACTTCGGAGCCGCTTTGGACCGGTGGGTCGTGCACCTCGTCGACAGCCTCGAAAGCCCGAGCCGAGCGTAGCGGCGGGGGAGCTTTGCCTGCCCTCGAAGGCTTGGATCCTCGCAGGGTGGACGGAGAACAGATGTCGTGCCGCGCCGGGCCCCGCGGTCAGCCCCCGATCCGGACGATCCAGCGGCCGCGAGCGCGACCGGCCAGGATGCCGTCGAGCGCGGGCGCCAGCGAGTCCAGGGCCACCTCGGTGATCGCGTCGCCCAGGGCCCGCGGTCGCAGGTCGCCGGCCAGGCGGTCCCAGATCCCCCGCCGCTCGGCGATCTGCACGCCCACCGAATCGATCCCGAGCAGGGCGACGCCGCGCAGGATGAACGGGAAGACCGTCGTCGCGAACGGGACCCCGCCGGTGTTCCCGCTGGCCGCCACGGCACCGCCGTAGCGGAGCGTCCGCAGGAGGTAGGGCAGGGTCGTCCCGCCCACGCTGTCGACGGCTGCCGCCCAGCGCTCGGATTCGAGCGGCCGGGCGCTCTCGGCGGTCACCTCCTCGCGCGGGACGATCCCGGCGGCGCCCAGGGCGAGGAGCTCGTCACGGGCCTCGGCCTTGCCGGTGGACGCCCAGGCCTCGTAGCCGCGCTCGACGAGGATGGCCAGCGCGGTCCGACCGACCCCGCCGGTCGCGCCGGTGACCAGGACCGGCCCGTGGCCGGGGGTCAGGCCGCGCGCCTCGAGCGCGAGCACCGACATCCCCGCCGTGAAGCCGGCGGTCCCGATCGCCATCGCGTCGCGCGTGCTCAGGCCGGCCGGCAGCGGCACGACCCAGCCCGCCGGCACCCGCTCGTACTCGGCGTAGCCGCCGTGCCGGGCGACGCCCAGGTCGTAGCCGTGGACGATCACCTCGTCTCCCACCCCGATCGCCGGGTCGTCGCTGGCGACGACGGTCCCGGCCATGTCGATCCCGGGGATGAGCGGGCTGATGCGGGCGACCTTGCCGTTCGGGATGGTGGCCAGGCCGTCCTTGTAGTTGACGCTCGACCAGGCGACCCGGATCGTCACCTCGCCCGGCGGCAGGTCATCCGGCCCCAGCTCGCGGACGCCGCGCTCGACCCGATCGTCGGTCTTCACGGCGACGAAGGCGCGGAACCGGGCGGGCAGGGCGGTCATCGGGACTCCCCGCTGTGCGGGGCGATCTTCCGGGAGTGGGCCTTCGGGATGACGGTCGTCCCGATCGCCCGGCAGGTCACGATCGGCTCGGCCAGGACGTCGGCCGCCGAGGGGCTGACGTCGTAGCGGCTGGCGATGACCTTGCGGGCCTCGAAGCTCACGGTCCGGCTCGTGTTGCCGATCGAGGTGACCGTGCCGGTCACCTCGAGGAAGTCACCCGCGTAGACCGGGGCCAGGAACTCGATCTGCTCGTAGCCGACGAACAGGCCCTCGTCGCCGTCCGTGATGACGGCGATCTCGGTGATGACGTCGCCGAACAGGGCGAGGGTCCGCGCCCCCGCCACGAGGTTGCCTCCGTAGTGGGCGTCCTCCTGGCCCATCCGGACACGGAGCGTGCTGCTGATCGGCGGGTTCGGCGTACTCATGGGTTCGTCACCTTTCTGGTGGCTTGCTCGAGGGCCGGCTCGACGGGCGGCGAGCCGGTCCCGATGTCTCCCGGTGGGGCGTCGGCCCGTACGACCAGGGCGTCGACGGCCACGGTCCGTTCGCGACCGACCAGGATCGGGTTGAGGTCCGCCTCGGCAATCTCCGGGTGGTCGTCGCCCAGCGCCGCGAGGCCGACGATCGCGGCCACCAGGCCATCATCGGGGATCATCCCGCCGCGGGCTGTCCGGAGCATCCGCCCGACGATCGTGTCGTCGAGCATCCGGCGGGCCTCGTCGGGGCCGATCCGGCCGATCCGGACGGCGACCTGGTCGAAATGCTCGGCCCAGATCCCGCCGAGGCCCACCAGGACCGCCACCCCGAACTGGTCGTCGCGCCGGAAGCCGGCGATGACCTCGAGCTCCGCCCTGACATGCTCCATGACCAGGAACGTGACCATGAACCCGGCCCGGGCAGCGCTGTCCGAGATTGCGGCCGCGGCCCGCCGGACCTCGTCGGGGGATCCCAGCCCGACCCGCACCAGGCCCAGCTCGGTCTTGTGACTGACCCCGTGGGCGACACCCTTGAGCACGACCGGGTAGCCGATCCGGTCCGCAACCTCGATCGCCGCCTCGGCGTCGTGCGCGATCGCCCGGCGAGGGGTCGGGATCCCGTAGCGGTCGACGATCCCCAGAGAGGCGTACTCGTCGAGCGGCCCGGCCGCGGCCAGCTCGGGCAGCAGGATCGGCGTGCCGGAGGCCGTCACCCGCCCGTCACCCGCCCATTCGGTCCGGCGAGCCACCTTGGCCATGGCGTCGAGGGCCGTCCAGGCACCGCGCAGGAGCGGAATCCGCTCGGTCAGGCAGTAGTGAAGCAGTTCCGGGCTCGGATCCTGGCTCGAGGGAGACAGGAACACCGGTGTCTTCTTCGTCCGCAGGGCCTCGGCGGCGAGATACGAGGCGAGGTCGCGCCCCAGCTGGAGCTCGTACGAGCCGCAGGTGGTCTGCTGGTCGAGGCTGACGATGAGCAGGTCGCCCGGCTCATCGGCCAGGATCTTGAGCGCCCGTGGGTAGATCGCGCGGTAGTCGTCGGCGCCCCAGGGGTCCATCGGATTGCGGGCGTGGAAGTTCGGCCAGGTCGCCGTGAGCGCAGCGATGCCGGCTTCACTCAGCGGCGGGAGCTCGATCCCGACGTCCTCGGCCAGGTCCGACAGGAGGTTTGCCTCGCCCCCGGAGTTGGTGACGATGTGGGCCCGGCGGCCCATCCGCGTTCGGCCGGCGCCGAAGATCTCGCCGATGGTGGTGAGCTCGTCGAGGTCGGCGCACAGGATCGCGCCGGCCTGGCGAAGCGCGGCCGCGGCGACCCGGGCATTGCCGGCGAGCTTCCCGGAGTGGGCGACGATCCCGGCCTGGGCGGCCGACGACCGACCGACCTTGCAGACGGCCAGTGGCTTGCCGGACTCCGCCAGCGCCCGGGCCGCGGCGAGGAAGCCGGTCGGGTCGCCGAACCCCTCCACGAAGGCGAGGACCGCATCAGTCCGTTCGTCGGCGGCAAAGAAGGCCAGGTACTCGGCCAGCCCGGTCCCCGCCTCCGAGCCGCACGAGATGATCGTCGAGAGCGGCACGCGACCGCCGTTGTTGATGAACGCCTCGACGATCGCGCCGCTCTGGGCGACGACGCCCACCCGCCCCCGCCGGACGTGCATCGGGACCGTCCCGATGTACGGCGCGGCCCCGGTCACGAGGTCGACGAAGCCCATGCAGTTGGTGCCGACCACGGCGATCCCACGCTCGGACGCGAGGGTCCGCAACTCGGACGCGAGTTCGAGGGCGGCCGGACCGGAGTCCGTGTAGCCGGCTCCCGGGATGACGAAGCTGCGGGCGCCCACGGCCACGCCTTCCCGGACGGCCTCGAGGATCCGGTCGGTCCCGAGCTGGACGAGGACGACGTCGGGGGCCTCCGGCAACTCCGAGAGCGATGCCGCCGCGGGCAGTCCGCCGATCTCCGGGTACTTCGGATTGACCGGGTGGATGCGGCCCTGGTAGCCGAGTGCGCGGCTGTTCTCGATCGCCACCCGGCCGACGAACGAGCGCGGACTCGCCCCCACGATGGCGATCGAGCGCGGCCGGAGGATCGGGGTCAGGTCCATGGCGCGATCAAGCCTACGGTTTGGCATCGATCCAGGGAAGCCTGTTCCGGCAGGCGGGTGACGCGCCTCCGAAACGAGGTTGGGTGAACCCGCCCGCACCCGCCCGCACCCGCCCGCTACGATCGCGCCATGCCCTTCGACCTCCTGATCCGCGGCGGCCGCCTCATCGACGGCTCCGGCGCCCCCGGCCGCCCGGCCGACGTCGGCATCACGGGCGACCGGATCGCTGCCGTCGCGAACCTCTCGGCCGTCCCGGACGCCGATGTGCGGAGCGTCATCGACGCGACCGGCCACGTCGTGGCGCCCGGCTTCGTGGACCCCCACGGCCACTCCGACTCGTCCGTGCTCATCGACGGCGCGCTCGCCAGCCACCTGCGCCAGGGCTACACGACCCAGCTGTCGGGCAACTGCGGCCACACGCTGGCCCCGCTCACGGCGGCGTCCCGGGCGCTGCTCGAGCCGGACCTCCGAGCCCGGGACGTGGACCCGGCCTGGCACACCTTCGGCGGCTTCCTGGACGCCGTGGAGGCGCAGGCCCTCGGCCCGAACGTCGCCTTCCTCGCTGGCCACGGCACGATCCGCAGCGCGATCATGGGCCCGGCCGGCCGGGGCCCGAACCTGGTCGAGATCACCGCGATGATCGCCCACGTCGAGGAGGCGATGGAGGCCGGCGCGCTGGGGATCTCCACGGGGCTCATCTACCTGCCCGGCATCCACGCCCGCCCGGACGAGATCGCCCAGCTCGTGGCCGTGGCCGGCCGCCGTCGTGGCCTGTATGCCACCCACATCCGCAACGAGGCCGAGGGGGTGGCAGCCGCGATCGACGAGGCCCTCACGACCGCCCGCGCCGCCGAGGCCTACAGCCGCCGCCCGGTCCGCCTCCAGGTCTCGCACCTCAAGGCGGCTGCCAGGTCGGTGTACGGCCGGGGGCCAGCGCTGATCGCCCAGCTGGAGCGGGCACGCGCGGAGGGCCAGGACGTCGAGGCGGACCAGTACCCGTACACGGCGGCCCACACCACCCTGGCCACGATCCTGCCGCCGGACATCCTGGCGCTGGACCTGGACGAGGCCGTGGCCGTCCTCCGCGACCCGGCGAGGCGCCGGCGGATCCGGCAGGCCCAGGCGACCGGCATTCCCGGCTGGGAGAACGTGTCCGCCGACCCTGGCTGGGACGGGGTCGTCATCGCCTCCTGCCCGTCGCGCCCGCACTGGCAGGGGCGATCGATGGCGGAGATCGCCGACGACGAGGGCGGCGATCCCGCGGAGCTGGCGATGGACGCGTTGGCCGAGGACCGGCTGGCGGTGGACGTCGTGCTCCACTGCATGGACGAGGGCGACATCGAGGCGATCATGGCCGTGCCCTGGGTCTCGGTCTGCACCGACGCCGAGGCGCGACGCCCCGGCCACCCCGTGCTCGGCCGGGGCGTGCCGCACCCGCGCGCCTACGGGTCCGCGCCGCGTGTCCTCGGGCGCTACGTGCGGGAGCGGAGCATCCTGGCCCTGGAGACCGCGGTGGCGAAGCTCAGCTCCGTGCCGGCGGCGCGTCTCGGGCTGACGGATCGGGGCCTGCTCCGCGTGGGCTGGAAGGCGGACGTCGTCGTCTTCGATGCCGGAACCGTGGCGGATACGGCCACGTTCGAGGATCCGGCGCGGTATCCCGTGGGCGTCCGGGACGTCGTCGTCAATGGGCGTGCCGCCGTGCGGGACGGCGAGGAGACCGGCGAGCGGCCCGGGCGGCTCCTGCGACGGGGCGCGTGATCCTGCGCCCGGCGGCCGCGTCCGCTGCCGTCGAGACGGGTGTCGCCGTCGAGACGGGTGTCGTCGCGCGCCTGCCCGGGGGCGCGCTCCCGTACACGCTGCGCCGCTCGCCGCAGGCGACGCGCCTCCGGGTCACGATCCACCCGGAGCGCGGTGTCGTGGTCACGGTGCCCGGGCCCGCCCGCCGCGGCTGGAGCCGGCCGGAGGCCGTGATCGAGGCGTTCCTCGCCGAGCGTGAGCCATGGGTCCGCCGTCACCTCGGCCGCCAGGCGGCGTCGCGCGCCATGCTGGCCGACCGCCCAGCCATCGACGACGGCCGGGTGATCCCGTATCTCGGCGTTCCCCACCGTGTCCGGGTGGCCGCGGCGCCGCCCCGGACCCGTGCGTCCCGGGTCTCGCGCATCGGCGGCGACGAGGGCGACGAGCTGCTCGTGGAGCGCGTGCCCCGGGATGCGCGCCCGACCGCCGTGATCCTTGAGGCCTGGTTCCGGGAGCGGGCCCGGGCGGCGCTCCACGTCGCCATCGACCGTCACGCCGCGGCTCTCGGCGTCGCCCCAGCGTCCGTCACCATCCGCGACACGACCAGCCGGTGGGGCAGCTGCTCGCGGCGAGGTGCCCTGTCGTTCGGCTGGCGGCTCGTCCTCGCGCCGCCCGGCGCGCTGGACGCCGTCGCCGCCCACGAGCTGTGCCACCTGCGGGTGTTCGGGCACGGCCCCGCGTTCTGGGAGCTGCTGGGGACTCGGGTACCGGGCTACACGGCGTGGCGCCGCTGGCTGCGCCGACACGGCCCCGAGCTCCACGCCGCGCTCGACTGACGCAGCGGGATCCACCGCGGCCGGATTCGCCGGGCGCGCCGCAGCCGGCTGACGCCGGGCGCGCGGCAACGCCGCGAGGACCTCAAGGAGAACTGGTGGGCCGGGGCGGAATCGAACCGCCACAGCCGAAGGCGAGGGTTTTACAGACCCTTGGGCTCACCACCTGCCCGACCGACCCACGATGGTGGAGATGAGGGGACTCGAACCCCTGGCCTCCGCGATGCGAACGCGGCGCTCTTCCAGCTGAGCTACATCCCCACGGGATCCGCGCCCGACGCGTCGGGCGGACCGGCCGGGAGTGTAGCACGCGACATTGGCCCGGCCGGACCTGCCCGGCCGATAGACTCCGGCGGTGTCTGAAGGGCTGATCGCCGGTCTGTTCGCGTCCCTCGTCTGGGGCATCGTCGACGTGACCGCCGCGCTCGCCGGCCATCGCGTGGGGAGCCTGCGCGCGCTGGCGGCGACGCAGGTGACCAGCGTGGTGGTCCTCGCGGGGTTCGTCGGGCTGGATCCGACCCGCCTCGGACCGGACGCGATCGCGGGCATCACGGCCGGCCTCCCGATGGGGGTTCTCGCGAGCGTCGCGTACATCGCCTACTTCACCGCGCTGAAGCTGGGACCGCTTGCGGTGATCAGTCCGATCATCGTTGCCTACGGGGGCCTGACCGTCATCCTCGCCGTGCTGCTCCGGGGCGAGACGCTGCTCCCGGCCCAGGCCGCGGGCGCCGCGCTGGCGACCGCCGGGGTGGTCCTGACCGGCCTGGTGTTCAGCCGGCGGTCGGTGCGGAGCGCGCGGCTCGTGGGGCCGGGGGTCCTCGTCGCCTTCGTCACGATCGGCCTGTTCGCTCTGGTGACGGTCATGATGAGTGACCCGATCCGGGCGCACGGCTGGCTGCCGGTGGTGGTCGGGTCGCGGATCGCGAACGCCACGGTCGTGCTCACGCTGCTGGCGCTCGGCTCGCGCGGGTGGGCGTTCCTGCGGCCGCTGATGATCCCGGCCGATCCGTGGAGCCGCGTGGTGGTGGCGCTGGTGGTGGCGACGGGGGTGTTCGATGTCGCCGGGTTCGTTGCCTACGCGATCGGACTGGAGATCGCGCCGGTGTGGCTGATCGGGCTGGCGAGCTCGTTCGGGCCGGTGCTGGCGATCGGGTACGCGGTCTGGCGCATGGGCGAGCGCCTACGGCCGATGCAGTGGGCGGGCCTGGCGCTGCTGGGCGTGGGGGTCGTGGTGCTGGCGGTCTCGGGATAGGGCGTCGCCGGCGGGGCGGTTCCCGGTCGGCTCCGCCGACACGGCGCCGGAAGCCTCTTGACGGATCGAACATCCGTTCTATTATTGAACGTCCGATGGTTCGCACATCCGACGTCTCCGAGGCTCTCGCCGCGCTCCAGGCACGCTGGGGTGCGGCCGCTCCGCGCCGCGGGAGCGAACTCATCGGGATGGTGGAAGGAGCACTCGCGCGGACCCCGATGCCGCTCGAGGAGCCGGCCGAGGACGCGACAGCAACGATCCCCGCCACCACGGCCCCGGCGCCCTTCGCCCCCGCCACACGGACCCGCCCCGGCGCTCCTGCCGCGGACATGGACGGGCGCATCGTCTCCACGGGGTTCGCCGCGCTGGACGCCGTCCTCGGCACGGGCGGGCTGCCGCGTTCCGCCACGGTCGCGCTGCGTGGGGACGCGTCCTCGGGCAAGACCACGGTCGCCCTGCGGGTGGCCGCGGAGGCGCAGGCGGGCGGGGCGATCGTCGCGTGGCTGGACCTGGCCCGCGCCTTCGATCCCGTGGAGGCCGTCGCACGCGGGATCAGCCCGGAATGGCTCGTGGTGTTGACGCCCGCGGACATCGAAGAGACGCTCGCGCTGGCCGGGTCGCTGCTCGCCGCCCGGACCGTGGACCTGCTGGTGCTGGACCTGCCTGACGGGCGGGACCCCGCGGTCTCCGGGAAGCGGGTGGGGGACCGGCTGGGTCGGCTCGCCGCCCTGGCGAGGCGTGCAGGGACGCTGGTCGTCGTCCTGGAGCCGGCGGCGTTGGGCCGCACGCTCGGCGCGGCCGTGGAGGAGGCGAGCGGGCTGCGGCTTGAGCTGCGGCGATCGGGCTGGATCCGCCTTGGGCGGGACGTGGTGGGGCAGCGCAGCGAGGCCACCGTCGCGCGCAACCGCTACGGGCCGCCGGGCCGTCGCGCGGTCCTCGAGATCCTGTACGCGGAGGGTGGCCCGAGGGACGCCTGCCTGCGCCGGCCGGGGCTCCTGGACGGGCTCGCCGAGCCGATACCCGCGGCCGGGCTCGCCGCACCCGCGGCACCACCGGGGATCGCCGCCGCCTCGCCGCTCCTCATCGACCTGAAAGGCCCCCCTCCATCGGCCGATCGCCATGCGCCTTCTGTACCTGCTCTGGCCCCACCTGCCCCTCCGCCTGGCGAGAGCCCGGATGGAGACGTCCCGGAACGGCCCGTCCCCGACCGGCCCAACCTCCGGCTCCTGGCCCCACGGCCCCATCGTCCTCGGCGGACAGCCCTGGACGGACGGGACGGTGGTGGACGCGGATCCACTCGCTCGGGCGCTCGGCGTCCGCCGGGGGATCCCGCTCGGGACCGCCCACCGGCTGGCCCCCGAGGCGACCTTTCTCGACCTCGAGCCTGACGCGGACCGGGACGCCGTCGAGGCCGCCTGCGAGCGGCTCGCCGCGTTCAGCCCGGGGATCGCCGCGACCAGCGACGTCCGGGACCCCTCGTTCGGGCGGATCGCCGTCCACGTGGACGGGCTGACGCGCCTCTGGGGCATCGAGGAGCGGCTGGTCTCCCGCATGGCCAAGGCCCTGGCGACCACGCTCCCCTGGCCTCCGCGGGCCGGCATCGCGGGCACGGGCTTCGCGGCGGGGGTCGCGGCCGCGCATGCGCAGGAGGGCGGCCCGCCCACGCTCGTCCCACCCGGCGATGACGAGCGTTTCCTCGCCCCGCACCCCGCCCGCCTCCTCACGCGGGACGCGGACATCCGGGCCCGCCTCGCCCGGTTCGGGCTGCGGACGATCGGATCCGTGGCGGAGCTTCCGCGCTCGGCGGTCATCGCGCGCTTCGGAGAGGAGGGCGCGCGGCTTCACGCGAGAGCCCGCGGCGAGGAGACGGAACGCTTCCGCCCACGAAGAGCCCCGGAGCGGATGGCGCTGGGACTTCCCCTGGACCCGCCGGCGGAGGGCCTCGAGGCGCTGCGCTTCGTCCTCCACCGCCTGGCTGCGGCCCTCGCGGACCAGCTCGCGGCGCGGGGCCAGGCCGCGGGGATCGCCCGCCTCGCCGTCACGCACGATCTCGCGTTCGCCCGTCGCGGGACCCCGACCGGGCTCCGTCTTGAGCAGCGCTTCCCGGAGCCCACCGCGGACCCCGGGGCGATCGAGCGGCTGCTCTTCGCCCGCCTCGAGCAGGCCCCGCCACCGGCAGCCGTCTCGCACCTGGAGCTGGAGCTGGGTTTCGTGGACACGGCACGGGGCCAGCAGCTGCCGTTGTTCACGCCGCAGGCGGCCCACGACGCGCGGCTCGCGTGGCAGCTGGCCCGCCTGGCGATCGCGTTCGGAGCGGACCGGGTGCACCGGGTGGAGCTGGCCGACACGGAGGCGCCGCTGGCCGAGGCGCGCTGGCGATGGCAGCCCGTGGCGGGCGCGGAGGTGACGGACGGGGACGGCCGCGTGGGTCCGGCAGTGGTGCCGATGGCGTCGATCCCGGCCGGGAGGGGGCGCCGATGACGCGCCTGCTGCGGGAGCACCCAGTGATCGACGCGGAGCTGGACGAGGCCGGCAGTCTGGTCGCCATCGGCTGGGCCGGCCGCCGGGAGCCCGTGGAGGTCTGCAACCGGTGGCGCGTGGAGGAATCGTGGTGGCGGGAGCCGATCGCCCGGGACTACTTCAAGGTGGTGGGGCAGAGCTGGCTGGCCCTCGTGTACCGGGACCGGATTGCCGGCACCTGGCACCTGGAACGGCTCTACGACTGAGCTCGCTCGACGGAGTGGCGGCGACCGGCCGGAACCCCTCACCCCTGACCGTCAGCGGACGGCGGGGGACCCGAAGGCGATCGAGACGACGAGCAGCACGAGAAACACGCCCACCACCAGGGCGAGCGCACCGAGGTCATGCGGTCGAGTCGTCTGCACCGATGGTCCCCCAGCTCATGACCGGGTGCTTCGCCCGGTCGCCGATCCCAATGACGCCGCGGACCCGCCGATTGTTGCGACCGCCCGCGAGATCAGCTCGGCAGCGCGGCCACCACGAGCAGCAGGACGAACACCGCCAGGACCAGGACCAGCGCCCCCGCCCCCACGAAGTCTCGCGTCTTCGGCTCCATGCGCGTCGTTCTCCTCCGTTCCGGACTCAACCCCCGAGGCCGAAGCAGCCAGCTCCCAGGAGCACCGTGATCATCGTCGATTCGGCTGCCGGACGGAAGGTCACCCGGAGCCGGCACTCCGGCAGGTCACCCTGCATGTCCAGGATCCGGGACCCGTCCTCCAGTGGTGAGGTAAGGTCGAGCGTGCTCTTGCCGGTTGCCTCGAGCGCGTCGCGATACCAAACCGCCACCTCGTCCACGCCGGCCCGCGCGATGACGGCACCCGAGACGGGTTCGGCCGGCGGCTCGGCGATCGCGGCGCCCGGGAAGACCGGGAAGTCGGCGGGCAGGACATCGACGATGAGGCCCCAGTCCGTCTGGGTCGTGGGGACGGTCGTGATGGGCGGATCGACGGGTTCGGACGGGCCGGGAGTCTGACCGCCGGGGACCTGCGTGGGCCCGGGCGCCGTGGCCGGCGCGGTTGTCGGGCCGGCTGTGCCGTTGGTGGTGGGATCCGACGAGGGCGACGGGCTGCCGCATGCCGCGAGTCCCAGGGTGAGGGCAAGCGCGAGCGCGAGCGCGGGCAGGGCCGTGAGGGTGGCGGATCGGGTGGGTCGCATGCCGCTATCGTAACCGGCCCTCGGCCGCAGACGGCAGAGGACCCCCGCCGCCCCCGCGACGAGGGTCCTCAAGGTTCGGCCCCCGGGCTTCCCAGGCCCCGGACGGCAGGTCGGCGGTCGCCATCGCAGCGATCCGCCGCCGGAACGAGGCGCACCGCCTACGCGGCCGCCGCGGTGATCGCGGGGAGGAGCCCCAGGATCAGCACCGCGGCGAGCGCCGCCGCCGCACCTCGCAGGAGGATCTCGAGGGCGACGCGGCGGTCCGGGTGGAGAATCCGCTTGACGATCACGCGCCTGAGACGCATGACTCCGCGGTTTGGTTGCGCGCTGCCCAGCGCTTTGCGATTCGCGTTGCTCGGGCGCCGGCGGCACTCGCTCTACAATCGCCAGCCGTGACCGACATCGCCCGCCCCATCGCCCGCCCCATCGTCCTGCCCGGCCCGTTCCGCGCCGTGGTGTTCGACATGGACGGGCTCCTGCTCGATACGGAGCACCTCTGGACCCAGGCGGAGGCCGAGCTCCTCGAGCGTCACGGCGAGCGCTTCACCGCCGCCGACCACGAGGCGACACACGGCCGGTCCATGGCGGAATCGGTGCTGATCTACGCCAAGCGGCTCGGCGGGCTGGATCCCGCGGTGCTCGAGGCCGAGCTCCTGGCCCTGATGCGCACCCACTACGACACCGGACCCGCGCTGCAGCCGGGTGCGGAGGCGCTGGTCCGGAGCCTGGTCGGCCGGGTGCGTCTCGGGGTGGCGTCCAGCACGACGGCGCCGCTCGTGCGCCTGGGGCTGGAGCGGGCGGGGCTGCTGGGCTCGTTCGAGGTCGTGACGTCCGGGGCGGACCTCGGGCGGGCGAAGCCGTTCCCCGACGCGTACCTCGAGGCCTGCCGGGCGCTGGACGTCCCGCCGTCGGAGGCCATCGCCTTCGAGGACTCGCCGGTTGGCGTGCGGGCGGCCGTGGCGGCGGGCATGATCGTGGTCGCGGTGCCGGACCGGCCGGGCGTGGAGCACGTGCTGTGGGGAGCAGGCGCCCACCACGTGGTGGCATCGCTGGCGGACGTGGTGGTGAGTCCGGTCTGACCCAACTGGGACTGGCCAATATCGAACGGATGTTCTAGGATTCCGGACCCGCCCCCCGGAGACCCCCGTGGCCACCACTGCCTACGCCGAGCTGCACTGCCACAGCCACTTCTCGTTCCTGGACGGGGCATCGGCCCCGGACGACCTCGTCGCGCGTGCCGTGGAGCTGGGTCTGACGGGGTTGGCGATCACCGACCACCAGGGGCTGTACGGCGCGGTCCGGTTCGCGAGTGCCGCGGAGGCGGCCGGGCTGCACGCGGTGATCGGGATCGAGATCGAGCTGCTCGATGCGGCGGCGCCGGACCCGGACGGGATCGCGGTTCCCGGGCGTCGTGCGTGGCGCCCGGGCCGGCGGCCGCCGGTGCGTCCCGAGGCACCGCGTGCAGCGGAGGGTCGTCCGGCGCGGCCCCGTCCGGACCGGGCCCGGCTGCCCGGCCATCGGCAGGTGGCCAAGGAGGACCACCGGGGGATCGGGGAGGCGGAGCGAGGGCCGCACCTGGTGCTGCTCGCCCGGGACGCGACGGGCTGGCGGAGCCTGTGCCGGCTGGTATCGCGGGCGAACCTGGCGGGGACGAAGGCGGTGCCGGCGTTCACGCACGCGCTGCTGGAGGCGAACGCGGAGGGGCTGGTGGCGCTGTCGGGGTGCCGGCACGGGGAGCTGGCGCGGCGCCTGCGGGCCGGCGATCGCGAGGGGGCGCGGGCGGCGGCGGAGCGGTACGCGCGGGTGTTCGGGCAGGCGGGCGTCGGCGCGACTCGTTCGGCGGATTCGGCCGCCGGCAGCGGGTTCGTCCTGGAACTCTCGCATCACCTGCTCCCGGACGACGACTGGCTGGCCTCCGAGACCGCGCGCCTGGCCTGTGACCTCGGCCTGCCCGTGGTGGTGACCAACGATGTCCACTACGCACTGCCCGAGGATCGAGAGCTGCAGGACGTCATCACGGCGATCCGGCACGGGCGGACGCTCGCGGACCTGGCGGACCTGCGGCGGCCGGACGGGGAGTCGTACCTCAAGGGCGCGGCGGAGCTGCTGGCGATGCCGCCGGGGGAGCCCGCGACGGCTGCGACCGATCCGGTGCTGGCGCGGGCGTGGCGGGAGGGAATCGCGACGTCGGCGGAGATCGCGGCGTCGTGCCGGGTGGAGCTCGCCTTCGAGCGCTACCGCTTCCCGGGCTTCACGGTGCCGAAGGGAGAGACCCCGTTCAGTCACCTGTCCGGCCTCTGCTGGGAGGGCGCCCGGCGCCGGTACCACCCGTTCACGCCGGCGGTGATGCGGCAGCTGGCCCACGAGCTGGACGTGATCGAGAAGACCGGCCTCGCCGAGTTCTTCCTCATCTGCTGGGACCTGATGCAGTTCGCGAAATCGCGCGGGATCCCGGCGCAGGGCCGGGGGAGCGCGGCGGGTTCCATCGTCGCGTACGTGCTCGGCATCGCCCGGGTGGACCCGATCCGCCACGAGCTGCTGTTCGAGCGGTTCATCAACGAGGGGCGGACGGCATACCCGGACGTGGACATCGACTTCAGCTCCGAGCGACGGGAGGAGGTGATCCAGTACGTGTACGGGAAGTACGGCCCGGAGCACACGGGGATGGTCTGCAACCTCGTCACGTACCGGGCGCGGTCGGCGGTGCGCGAGGTGGGGCACGCGCTCGGGTTCCCGCGGCCGCTGGTGGACCGGGTGGCGAAGGCGCTCGAGACGTACGACAGCACGATGGTCCGGCGGGACCTGGAGGCGGAGGGCGGGTTCGCACAGTTCTTCGCGCGACCGGGGGACGGGGCCGGTGCGGTCGCCCGGACCGCAGCCGGGGACGCGGAGTCCTGTCAGTCACCAGGCACGCTGGTGGTAGTCGCCGAACCGGACGCCGCGAGGCGCCGGGACGGCACGGAACGTATCGATCCGAGCGTGAGCGGGGTCGCGCGAGCGGCTGGACGCGGGACCAGCGCCGGCACGACCCGGACGACCACCAGCCACGCTGGTAGGTGGCAGGACCCCGGGTCGGAACCTGGACGCTCCCGCCGCCCCGGCGAGGACGAGGGCGGCCCAGGTGACTCCCCGGTGAGCGAGCGCTGGATCCGGGAGGGGCCGCCGGGCCGGGTCCTGGAGCGGGAACGGGACGCCGATGTCGCCCGCGGCCCGGCCCCGGCCCCCCGGAACGGCCGCCACCGGGGCTCCGTCGCGGGCCTTTCGGACTGGGAGCGCTGGCTGGAGCTGTGCGCCCGCATCGACGGCTTCCCCCGCCACCTCTCGATCCACAGCGGCGGCATGCTGATCACGGCCGCCCCCCTCATCGACATCGCGCCCATCGAACGGGCGACGATGAAGGACCGCGTCGTCGTCCAGTACGACAAGCGCGACGTCGAGACGATGAAGCTGATCAAACTCGACCTGCTCGGCCTCGGCATGCTCGCCGCCATCGACGAGACGGTCGGGCTGATCGAGCACGACTGCGCGGTGTGCCTGGATCTCGACCGGATCCCGGAGGAGATCCCCGAGGTGTTCGCGATGCTCGGGGCCGCGGACACCGTGGGCGTGTTCCAGGTCGAGAGCCGGGCCCAGATGCAGACGCTGCCGAAGTCGCGCCCGGCCAGCCTGGACGACCTGGTGGTGGAGGTGGCGATCATCCGCCCGGGCCCCATCCAGGGGAACGCCGTCCACCCGTACCTGCGACGCAGGCAGGGCCTGGAGCCCGTGACGTACCTTCACCCCAGCCTCGAGCCGATCCTCCACGACAGCCTGGGCGTGATCCTGTACCAGGAGCAGGTGATGAAGATCGCGATCGACGTCGCGGGGTTCACGCCGGCGGGCTCGGACGGGTTCCGCCGGGCGATGGGCACGTACCGCTCCGCCCGCGAGATGGAGCGGCTGCACGCGGAGTTCGTGGAGGGCTGCCGGCGCCTCTCTGGTCTCCCGCCCGACGATGCCGAGGAGCTGTTCCGCCAGTGCGCGGCCTTCGCCAGCTTCGGCTTTGCCAAGAGCCACGCCGCGGCCTTCGCCCGCACCGCCTACGAATCGAGCTTCCTCAAGCTGTTCTACCCGGCGCAGTTCCTGGTCGGGCTCATCAATGCCCAGCCGATGGGGTTCTACCCGGTGGAGGTGCTGGTCAACGACGCCAAGCGCCATGGGGTCGCCGTGCTGCCGGTGGACGTCAACCGGAGCGCGTACCGCACCACGACCGAGTGGGTGGGCCGGCCCGGCTGGGCGATGGCGGGGGTTGCCGGAAACGATGGCTCGCACGATGCCGATGCGGGCGAGCCGCTGCCGGATGGAGCGGGGATCGAGGCGAGGCCGGCGCCGGTCCGCTCCTCCGCGTGCGTGATCCCGGGCGCGGCGTCGCGGGAGCGCTGGGCGGCGGAGACCATGACCGGCTGGGGCGTGCGGCTTGGGCTGCACCTGGTGAAGGGGATCGGCGAGGAGCAGCAGGCCCGGCTGGACGCGGAGCTCGCCCGCGGGCCGTACACCGGCCTGGCGGACGTGGTGGAGCGGACCGGCCTGGCCGAGGAGGTGGTGGAGCGGCTGATCCGGGCGGGGGCGCTGGACTCGCTGGGGCGGCCCCGGCGGGAGCTGCTGTGGCAGCTGCGCGAGGTGGCCGGGGCGGCGAAGGGGCGCGTGGGAGGCCGGGTGGTGCGGGTGGCGGGTCGTCTGGAGCGAGCCGCCGGGCGTCCGATGGACCTGCGCCTGCCGGCGACCGAGGCGCCGCAGCTGCCGCCGATCACGGAGCCGGAGCGCCTGGGGGACGCCTACGCGGTGGTGGGGCTGGATGCGCGACGGCAGGCGGTGGGCCTGTTCCGGGAGGCGCTGGACCGGCTGGGCGCGGTGACGAACGCGGCCCTGGCGGACCGCGGGTCAGGGCCGGTCCTGATCGGCGGGCTGGTGGTGACGCGGCAGCACCCGATGACCGCGCGGGGGACGGTGTTCCTGGCGCTGGAGGACGAGACGGGGATGGTGAACGTCACACTCTGGCCGGACACGTGGCAGCGGCTGCGGTCCGTGGTCCGGCGTCACGCCCTGATCCTGGTGGACGGGGACCTCCAGCGTGAGGGGAACGTGGTCAACGTCATCGCCCGCGGGGTGGTGCCGCTGGCGGAGGCCGCGGGTAGCGCCGCCGGGCCGGAGTCGCTCCCCGGCGTCCGGCAGCTGGGCCAGGCCGGGATGCGGCGCTCCGGGTAGGGCTGTCGGGACCCGGAGGCGAGAGCCCTCAGCGGCGCCGGTCGGCGGCGCGCGAGACGAGCGGACGGGCCTTCTGGCGCGGGTTGCCACGGCCCTGCTGGGGCCGCGGCCGGTTCCGGCCTCGGTTCGGGTTGGCCAGGTCGAGGAAGCGGCGGTACCACGCTGCCGCCGCGGCAAAGAGCGCCCCACCCATCGGGGAGAGCGCCGCCGCGCTGGCGATCATGGCGTCGGCCGGCTGGTCCCCGGTGAGCAGCTTGCCCGCCGGGCTCAACAGCACCACCGCGTAGGCGGCGGCTGCGGCGATACCGAACACCAGGCCCCCGAGCCAGCTTGCGCGCTTGGCCGTGAAGCCGATCAGGAACGCGCCGGCCATCGGCGGCGGCACGATGAACATCGAGATGACGAGGTACGAGATGTTGGAGACGGTGTCGAGGGACTTGCCCTCGAGCGCCTCGGGATTGCTGAAGTCGATCGATGCCGCGAACTCGTTCGTGGACGCCATGAAGGCGGCGGAGGCGGCGAAGGCGACGAGGATCGCGACCCACACGCCCCAGTGCCGCAGGACCTGGGGCGCCACGAGGAGGTCCCCGCGCAGGTCGAGCGGACGGTAGGCGTTCCGGAACGAGGCCCTGATCCCGGGGCGGGGCTGCGCGGGACTCGGCCGGTCGGTGCGGCCCTGAGCGGGCGCGGTCTCGGCGGACTCGACGCCCGTGGCATCGTCGGGCACGGCCTGCTCGATCCGGTGACGGCGCCGGGCAGCGGTGCGGTCGGTGCGCTTGGCGCGAGCCACGAGGTCCTCCTGTCGAGCGGGGCCGCCTGCGACGTCGGCAGATGCGGGCCGGTGCATCGTACCGGGTAGCCGCGTCCTCGGCTAAGTGGCGCGTAAGTGACGACCACTAGTCTGTCGTCCGGTGCCTTGCTCGCCGCTCACGCCCGCCGCGGAGGTCCTCGATGGCGCGTGTCCGGTTTGCGGCGTCTGCCGCCCTTGTCCTGGTCCTGCTCCTCGGGTTGAATACCCGCGGGCCGTCGCCGGCGGTGCGATGGCTGGAGGCCGGCCCGGCGGCCGCGGCCGGCTGGCCGGTGTCGTCCGGGCTGGTCGTCGCTGAGGTGGTGACCGGTGGGACGTCCGCCTCGGACGAGTTCGTGGAGCTGTACAACGCGTCGGCCTCGCCGGTGGACATGGCCGGGCTCGAGGTGGCGTACGTCACCAGCTCCGGGACCACGGTGACGCGGAAGGTGGCCTGGACGGGCTCGCTCGCGGTGGAGCCCGGTCGGCGAGTGCTGCTCGCAAACGCCCTCGGTGTTTACGCGGGCATCGCGGATGCCACGTGGTCCGGCGGCTTCGCGGCGACGGGCGGGTCGGTCGTGCTGCGGCCGATCGGGGGAACGCCCATCGACGCCGTCGGCTGGGGCGATGCGGTGAACGCGTTCGTCGAGGGAACGGCGGCCGCCGCACCGGCGGCGGGCCGATCGATCGAGCGGCTGCCCGGGGGCCCGGCTGGAAACGGCAGGGACACCAACGACAACGCGGCCGATCTCGTGGTGAATGCCGCACCCGTGCCGCAGGGGCTGGCCTCGGCTCCGGTTCCGTCGCCGTCGCCCACCCCCGCCGCGTCGCCCTCGCCCGCCCCGTCGCCCACGCCCGCCCCGTCGCCCACGCCCGCCCCGTCGCCCACGCCCGCCCCGTCGCCCACGCCCGCCCCGTCGCCCACCCCAGTACTGGCGATCGAGGCTGCGCGGCTGCTCCCCGATGGGGCCACCGTGACCCTGGAAGGCGTGCTCACGACCAGGCTCGGTGCCCTCGAGGGTGGCCTCACCGGCTTCGTCCAGGACCCGTCCGCGGGGATCGCCGTCTACCTCGGGGCTCCGATGGCCGTGCCGCTCCCCGCCGGGACGGTGGTGCGGGTGCGCGGAACCCTCGACGAGCGGTACCGGCTCCGCGTGCTGCGGACGGCTGCGGCCGATGTCGTGGTCATCGGGACGGGTGTCCTGCCGGATCCGGTGGACATCGCGACCGGCCACGCAGGCGAACTGGTCGAGGGTCGGCGGATCCGGCTGACCGGCAGAATCGTGGACACGCCGTCCGCGCTGGCCGACGGGCTGGGCCTGATGCTCGACGACGGGTCCGGATCGGTCCGGGTGGTCGTCGGGGCCGACGCTCTCAACGGCGCGGCGCCCGCCACGGGCGACCTCGTCACGGCCACGGGTCCGCTCGGGCAGCGCGACAGCACCGGCACCGGGCTCGCCGGCTACCGGCTCCACGCGACGCTGGCGGGCGAACTGGTGCCTGCGCCCACCCCCACGCCGTCACCTTCCCTCACGCCCATGCCGTCGCCCACGCCAATCGGGCCATCTCCCTCCGTCGCCCCGACCCAGACGCCCACGCCCTCGGCAACGGTCTCCCCGTCCGCATTGCCGTCTCCCTCGCCGTCCGCCCTGACGGTCGCCGAGGCCCGTCTCATCGCGCCCGGGAGCCCCGTCGCGGTCCGCGGCGTGGTCGTGGCGGAGGCCGGCCGCCTGGGGACACCCGCGCTGTTCGCCATCGCCGACGCCACGGGCGGCATCGTCGTCCGCCTTGCGGACGGCCAGGTGGCGCCGCCCCGGGGCACGCTGGTCGAGACCCTCGGCACCATTGCGGCGCCGTACGGCCAGACCGAGGTCCGGCTCGCCACCACCGGCCTGTCGGTCCAGGGCACCGGGACCCTGCCCAGTGTCACCAGCATCGACGCCGGCGCCGCGGGCGAGGCCACGGAGGGCCGGCTGGTCTCGATCATGGGGAGCATCACCGTATCGGCGTCCAGGGCCGCGAGCGGCGACCTGACGTTCACGATCATCGGCACGGACGGCGCGACGCTGCGGGTCATGGCTGACCGTTCGGCCGGGCTCGATGCGGCCGTCCTCCGCAAGGGCGTGAGTGGCACCTTCGCCGGCATCATCGGCCAGCGGGCGTCACGCAAGGGGGCGATGGACGGTTACCGCCTCTGGCTGCGCGATCGCCAGGACATCGCGTTCACCCCGGCACCAAGTGCGTCTCCATCGGGGACGCAGTCGGCCAGCCCCTCGCCTGCAGCGCCGCCCATCGTCACCGTCGCCGCCGCCCGAGTCCGCGAGGGCCGGGAGGTGACCGTCGAGGGCGTCCTGACCGTGGACACGTCGCTCCTTGACGCGAGCGGCCGGCGCACGATCGTGGAGGATGCTACCGGCGCGATCGAGGTCTTTCTCGCCGCGCCCGACACCGCGTTGAGGGCTGGCCTCCGCGTCCGGATCACCGGGACCGCCGGCCGAGCCTGGGGAGCACCCCGCCTGCGCGCACGAGAGGTGCGCGTCCTGGGCCGGCGGACGCCGGCGGCCCACTCGCTCACCGTGGCACCCGGCCCGGCCACGGAATGGCGGCTGGTCCGGGTTCGCGGGACGATCGTGGACCTGCGCCGTTCCGGCGACCGGTGGCAGGCCGAATTGCAGGTCGGGAGGATCAGGATCCCGGTCACCGGGCTCGCCGGGAGCGGGATCGGGGCGGCGTCGGTGATCGAGGGACGCAGCGCCACCGTCACGGGGATCGTGAAGCGCCCCTTCCCCACGGCGAAGGATCGCCGCTACGCCATCCTGCCCCGGCGGGTCGCGGACCTGGTGCTCGGCGGGGCGGTCGCGCCGGCCGCGTCGCCAGCAGCCTCTTCACCCGGTGCCCCATCCGGCGGTACGAACCCCGGGCGTGGTGGCGCCGCCGGAGGGACGGCCGACGGCACCGAGGGTCAGGACGACCCAGCGGTCACGCCGGACGTGGACCTGGCCGATCTCGCGACGATGGCCGGAAGGGCGGTTCACGTCGGCGGGCTCGTGACCGCGGTCGAGAACGGCGGCATCCGGCTCGATGACGGCACGGCGACCGCCCGCATCGTGCTGGCAGCCGAGGCGGCGACCCTGCTCTCTGTGCTCCGTCCGGGCGATGCCGTCAACGTCACTGGCATCGTCGAGGTCGGCGGTCCCGCCGGCGGGGAGGCCATCGTGGTCGTCTCGGACCCCTCGGCGCTGGTGCTGCTCGGAGATCTCGAAGGGCCCGTCGACCCTGCTTCGGCCGCAGCCAACCCCGGCGCCGAGCAGGAACCTCTCCTCGCCGGCTTCCAGGCCGGCGCCGCCATCGCCGCCGCTCGCGAGCTTGGCTCGGGTTCCGGCCTCGGCGCGACGTCCGCCAGCCTCGCGGTCCTGGGACTTGCAGGGCTGATGGTCGGGGCAGCCGCGCTGGTCTACCGGCGTCGCGCGAGGCGCCTCTTCACGACCCGGATCGCGGCTCGCCTGGACGCCATCGCGGGTCCCGGGAGGGTCCCCAAGGACGCCCTCGGGGGCCACGGGAGATGACCCCGAGTGGCGCCTACTTTCGCCTTGTTCGCAGAATGGCTTGACGCTCGTGGAATCGGGCCCCTATCCTCGGGCGCAGCCCACGCCGGAAGAGCGTGCGGTATCGAGGGAGCGAGCTCTTGCCGAACGCGGACACCCGCGTCGCGATCCCCGCCGGAGAGCGGCAATACCACATCGGGCTGGGCGCGGGCGAGCTCGCGGACTACATCCTGCTCCCCGGCGACCAGGATCGGGTCGACAAGGTCGCCGCACACTTCGACCAGGTCGAGCTGCGCCACCGTCACCGGGAGTTCGCCACCGCGACCGGAACGTACAAGGGCCTGCGCGTCTCGTGCGTGTCCACCGGCATCGGCACCGACAACGTCGAGATCGTGATCAGCGAGATCCTCGCCCTGGTCGAGCGGCCGACGTTCATCCGGATCGGTTCCTGCGGCGCGCTCCAGCCGGGCATCGGCCTCGGCGACCTGGTCATCTCCACCGGTTCCGTCCGTCTCGAGACGACGACCAGCTGGTTCGTCCACGAGGGCTACCCGGCCGTCGCCCACTACGAGGCGGTGCTGGCCCTGGTCGAGGCGGCCGAGCGGGGGGGCCACAAGCATCACCTGGGGATTACGGCAACGGCGCCCGGCTTCTACGGTGCGCAGGGACGGCCCATTCCGCAACTCCCCATCCGTTACCCTGACCTCGCGGAAGAGATGGCCCGCCAGGGCATCCTCAACTTCGAGATGGAGGCGTCGGCCGTCCTCGTCCTCGCGGGACTCGGTGGGTGTCGTGCCGGCGTCGTATGCGCCGTGTACGCCAACCGCCTGACCGGCGAGTTCGTCGAAGGCGACGTCAAGGATCGGGCGGAGGCCGCCGCGGTGGAGACGGGGCTTGACAGCCTCCTGATCCTCGCGGAGCTCGACCGCCAGAAGTCGATGGCCGGGGCGGTGCGCTGGCGCCCGTCGCTCTGGACCCCAGCATGAGCGCCAGGCCCTAGCGACCACGCGGATTCGAGAGGCGTGCTCTCGTGACGCGGATTGCGTGAGGAGGAGCAGACCCGATGGCTCAGGCCTACTGCGTCAAGGACAAGGAAAAGGTCGAGGTCCAGAACGCACAGCAGATCACGATGAAGAACGGCAAGCCCGCGCTTCAGGGCACCTGCCCGAAGTGCGGCGGCAAGGTCTTCCGGATCGGCGGCTGACCCCGTAACCTCAGAACCGCGGATTGAGCCCCCGAAGGCACGGCCTGAGGGGGCTCAATGGTGCCTGGCATGGTCCCAATAGGCCCCTCGCATCCGGGCCGGGGGTCGGGGGAGCCGACGCCCCCCTTTGCTACCATTCGGGGGACGAACGCCCGTTCACGCATCGCCCCGAGGTCACGCCCTGTCCGCTCTCACGGTCACCGCCCGCGACCACGGCAGCGATTCCGATCGAGCGGGCACGGACCCCCTCCCGCACCGGTCCCCCGATCGAAACGTCCGCCGCGGCACGTCGCCCGGCTTCGGGGTCGCCGCCGCCGTCGCCCTCCCGGCGACCGTCGCAGCGCTCCCGACGTCGCCTCGTGAGGCCCAGGCCGCGGGGTGGGATCGGGTTCGTCCCATCGTTCTCCATCCTGTCCCGTCAGGCTCGCCCGCGCGTGCGCCCGGCGGCCAGCGTCCCTCGCCCAAGGAGGTCTCCGGATGACCGTTCGCGTCGGCATCAACGGCTTCGGCCGCATCGGCCGCCAGTCGCTCAAGGCGCTCATCGAGCGCACTCCCGAAGTGGAGGTCGTTGCCGTCAACGACCTCGTCGACGTCGCCACCAACGCCCTGCTGTTCAAGCGGGACTCGACCTACGGTGCCTACCCGGGCGAGGTCAGCCACACCGACGACTCGCTCGTCATCGACGGCAAGGTCGTCAAGGTCCTCCAGGTCAAGGACCCGGCGGCGCTGCCCTGGGGCGACCTGGGCGTCGACATCGTCCTCGAATCGACCGGCCTGTTCACCGATGCCGAAAAGGCCCGCGCCCACGTCGCTGCGGGCGCGAAGAAGGTCATCATCTCCGCCCCCGCCAAGAAGGAGGACATCACGATCGTCCTGGGCGTGAACGAGAGCGCCTACGAGCCGGAGAACCACCACATCATCAGCAACGCCTCCTGCACGACGAACTGCCTGGCCCCCGCCGCGAAGGTCGTCCACGACCGCTGGGTCATCAAGCGCGGCCTGATGAACACGATCCACAGCTACACCAACGACCAGCGCATCCTCGACGTCGCCCACAAGGACCCGCGCCGCGCCCGCGCCGCCGGCCTCAACATCATCCCGACCACGACCGGCGCGGCCAAGGCCCTCGCCCTCGTGATCCCGGACCTCAAGGGCAAGTTCGACGGCTTCAGCCTTCGCGTCCCCACCCCGACCGTCTCGGTCGTGGACTTCACCGCGGAGCTCGAGAAGGACGTCACGCTGGAAGAGCTCAACCAGGCCTTCCGTGACGCCGCGGCCGGCCCCCTGGCCGGGATCCTGGGCGCCAGCGACGAGCCGCTCGTGTCGAGCGACTTCCGCGGCGACAGCCGGTCCTCGATCGTCGACCTCCCGTCGAACATGGTCCTGGGTGGCAACTTCATCAAGGTCATCGCCTGGTACGACAATGAGTGGGGCTACAGTTGCCGCGTCGCGGACCTCGTGAAGTTCGTCGCGCAGCGGCTGGCCTGACCCGGAGCCCCGGGGCTCCCGGAGGAACGAACATGGACAAGCTCACCGTCCGGGACCTGGACGCCGCCGGCAAGCGGGTCTTCGTCCGGGTGGACTTCAACGTGCCGCTCGAGGACGGCCGGGTCACCGACGACTCGCGCATCCGGGCGGCCCTGCCCACGATCAGGCATCTGCAGGCGCAGGGGGCGAAGGTCATCCTCGCCAGCCACCTGGGCCGTCCCGACGGCAAGGTCAGCGACAGCCTCAGGCTCCGGCCGGTCGCGGAGCGACTCGGCCAGCTGATGGGCAGGTCGGTCCCGGTGACGGGCGATGCCCTGGGCGTCGGCACACAGGATGCCGTCAAGCGCCTCCGCGGTGGCGAGGTGCTGCTGCTCGAGAACCTTCGCTTCCACTCGGAGGAGGAGAAGAACGATCCCACGTTCGCCGAGGCCCTGGCTGCCTACTGCGACGTCTACGTGAACGACGCGTTCGGGACGGCACACCGCGCGCACGCCTCGACCGTCGGGATCGCGAGGCTTCGCCCGGCCTATGCCGGGCTGCTGATGGAGAAGGAGCTCGCCAACCTCGGCAAGCTCCTGGAGAACCCGGAGCGGCCGTTCGCGGCGATCATCGGCGGGGCCAAGGTCAGCGACAAGATCAAGGTGCTCAAGAACCTGCTCGCCAAGGTCGACATCATGGTGATCGGCGGCGGCATGGCCAACACCTTCCTGCTCGCGCAGGGCAAGGCGATCGGCAAGAGCCTGGCCGAGCCCGACCGGGTGGAGGACGCTCGCGCGATCCTCGCCGCGGCCGAGGAGAAGGGCGTCAAGGTCGTCCTGCCGGTGGACGTGATCGTGGCCAAGGAGGTCACCCGCGGCACCGAGCACAAGACGCTCTCCGCCGAGAAGGTCCCGGCCAGCTGGCACATCGTGGACCTGGGCAAGCAGACCCTCGCCAACATCGAGGAGGCCCTGGCGGACGTCCGCACGGTCCTCTGGAACGGCCCGTTGGGCGTGTTCGAGATCCCCTCGTTCGCGCACGGCACCAAGGCCATCGCCCGGTTCCTCGCAGACCGCGCCGAGGCCGGCGCGGCGGTGGTGATCGGTGGCGGGGACTCCGTCGCCGCGATCTCCCAGCAGGGCCTGGCCGACAAGATGACCCATATCAGCACCGGCGGCGGAGCCTCTCTCGAGTTCCTCGAGGGGCGCGAGCTGCCGGGCGTGACGGTGCTGCTCGACCGGGAGCCCGGTCACAGCACCGATGAGGAGGCCGCCAGGTGAGCGACACCACCATCGCCTGGGTCGACGCCCGGGAGATCCTCGACTCGCGAGGCAACCCCACCATCGAGGTGGACGTGGTCACGGAGGACGGCTCGCTGGGCCGTGCCGCCGTCCCTTCCGGCGCCTCGACCGGGGCCCACGAGGCCGTGGAGCTTCGGGACGGCGACAAGGCCCGCTACGGCGGCAAGGGCGTCCTGACCGCGGTCGCGAACGTCACCGACCGCATCGGGCCGTCCATCCTCGGCTTCGACGCGGCGGACCAGTCCGGCATCGACGACGTCCTGCTGGAGCTCGACGGCACGCCCAACAAGGCCGAGCTGGGCGCGAACGCGATCCTCGGCGTCTCGCTCGCCTGCGCGCACGCGGCGGCGTCCTCGCACGAGGTCCCGCTCTACCGCTGGCTGGGCGGCGTCGGCGCCCGGATCCTGCCCGTCCCGATGTTCAACATCCTCAACGGCGGCAAGCACGCCCAGGACTCCACGGACTTCCAGGAGTTCATGGTCATGCCCGTCGGGCTCGACTCGTTCCCGGAGGCCCTGCGCGCCGGGGCGGAGATCTTCGCGGCCCTGCGCAGGATCCTGTCGGACGAGGGCCACGCGACGGGTCAGGGCGACGAGGGCGGCTTCGCGCCGTCCCTGCCGTCCAACCAGGCCGCGGTCGAGGTCATCCTGCGCGCGATCGAGAAGGCCGGCTACAGGCCGGGCGAGGAGATCGCCATCGCCCTGGACCCGGCGATCACGGAGCTGGTGGAGCCCGGCAGCGGCGTGGACGGCAGGCCGACCCGCTACGTCCTCGCCCGCGAGGGGCGAACCCTCGATTCCGGCGAGGTCGTGGACCTGTGGGCGGACTGGTCCGCCCGCTATCCGATCGTCTCGATCGAGGACGGCCTGGCCGAGGACGACTGGGACGGCTGGAAGCTGATCACCGAGCGGCTCGGGTCAAAGGTCCAGCTGGTCGGCGACGACCTGCTCGTGACCAATGTCGACCGGATCCGCCGGGCCATCGACGAGAAGGCCGCCAACGCGGTGCTCATCAAGCTCAACCAGATCGGGACGCTGACCGAGACGATCGACGCGATCGAGCTTGCCCGGCGCGCCGGCTGGGCGTCCATCGTGTCCCACCGTTCCGGCGAGACCGAGGACACTACGATCAGCGACCTCGTCGTTGCGATGGGCACGGGCCAGATCAAGACCGGCGCCCCGTCGCGCTCGGAGCGGGTCGCCAAGTACAACCGGCTGCTCCGGATCGCCGACGAGCTCGGCGACGACGCCCGGTACCTCGGTCGCGCGGCGCTCTCGGGCGCGGCCGGCCGTGGGGAGTTCTGACCCTGGGCCTCGCGGTGCGGCGCGTCCTTCTCGAGGGCGCGCCGTGAACCGGTTCGTGGACCGCGGGGCGATCACCGCCGCCTGGGTCGGCCTGGGCATGGCCGTCACCATCGGGGTCTCGTTCCTGCTGGTCATCCCGATCGAGCCCGTCTACTGGTACCTCGCCCTGCCGGCGGGGCTCCTGATCGGCTATTACGCGAACGCGCGCTCGCTCCGGGCGGGCGGTCCGTGGGGAAGGACCCTGGCCAACGCGCTGTTCGCGGGCATCGTGACGGGCGTGACGTACGCGATCCTGCTGCTCGCCGTGAAGGCGCTGTTCTTCAGCGTGGACGGCGGCTACCGCGATGCGTCGGCGGGCGGTCCGCTGGTCTGCACCACCGGCGCCGACTGCGTCTACGAGCGGTACCTCGCGGCGGACCAAGGGCCGGCGTTCGAGGCTGCCGGGATCACCGACGTGGCCACGTTCTCGGCGTTCTACTGGAGCCAGCAGCTGAGCAACGCCGGGCTGACGCTCCTGCTGTCCACGGGTGGGGCGCTCGGTGGCGGCGTGATGTTCGGCTTCGCAAACCGGCGCAAGCCGGAGGATGCGCCGGCGGCCTGAGCAAGCGCGTGACGAGACCAGCACGTTTCGTCACCGGACGCCGGGCTGCGCCCTGTGCGGCGCCACCCAGCACCCCCTGGGCACCGGATTGACCGATCGACCCTTGCGGATCGCAGGGGCGAGGCCGATACTCCGGGCATGGGCACCTTGACCCGCTGGGTGGGGGCGGTTGGACTCGCCCTCGGAACGCTGATCGGGAGCGCGGGGGTCGCTGTCGCCTGCACGACCGACGTCGGTGGGCTGGACGAGCTCCCGCCACGGTTCCACCTCGCCTTCATCGGGCGCGTCGTCGGCGAGCACCAGGAGGCCGTGACCCTCCTCCCGGTGGCGTACACGATCGAGGTCGAGCGGGTCGTCTACGGTTCGCTGGAGACGGGGACCCACCGGTTCCCGGTCAGCGACCCCTGCAAGGCAATGGGTGCGCCACTCGGAGAGCGGGTGCTGTGGGCGCTCACCGACCCGCCGGACCTCAGCCTGTGGACCACCCTGGCCTGGCGACTTGAGCCCGACGGCACCACCACTGTGCTGCTCTCCCCGTGGTACGAGTACTTCCCGTTCCCGGAGCAGATGTCGCGCGCCGAGCTCGGGCGGTTCCTGCGGGCGAACGCCGCCCTGCCAGAAACTGCAACCGCCGCTCCAGCGCAACCGGTCACCCCGGCCGCCGATCCCGGCGCCGTCATCCTCGCGGCGGCCGCCGTGGGTGGTGCCCTGTCGCTGGTTCGCTCGCGGCAGGCCTCGGTACCCTGGCGGCGCCGGGCGTGACGCTGCGTCGCCAGCTGCACGCCGCCCTCCTGCTGGGTGCGATGGCAAGCGCTGAGGTCGAGGGGGCCTGATCGTGGCTTAGGAACGTTCCGGGCGTTGGCCTGCGATTCCCAGTGCCGGATGACGTGGCGCGCAGCTGACGATCGCAACTACAGGAATCGAGAACGCCCCGGTCGATGACCGCGGCGTTCGGTGTTGCGAGCGAAGCGAGGACTACTCGGCCTTCTTGGCCTTCGTGGTCTTCGGCGCGGCCTTCGCGGCCGGGGCCTTGGTAGCCGTGGTCTTGGCGGCAGCCTTGGGAGCTGCAGCCTTGGGAGCCGTGGTCTTGGCAGCCGCGACCTTGGCCGGGGCCTTCGCGGCAGTCTTCGCAGCAGCCTTGGCCGGGGCCTTCGCGGCAGCCTTCGGCGCGGCGGCCTTCGCGGCCGGCGCCGCGACCGGGGCCGGAGCGGCCTCGGAGCGCGTGCTGCGGGACAGTGCGGCGCGCGCCTTGCCGGCGGCGGTCTGGGCGCCCTTGGCCTTGACGGCCTTGCCGGCCGCGATGCGGACCTTGGCGGCCTTGACCGCTGCGGCCTTGCCGGTGGACTTCGCGACGTGGCTTGCGCTCACGACGGTCGCGCCGCCCATGGCCGCGTTGACCTTCTTCGCGAGGCGGGACTTGCGGCGGGCGGCGGCGTTCGGGTGGATGGCGCCGGCCTTTGCGGCGCGGTCCAGGGCCGAGACGGCCTCGCCCAGCGTGGCGATGACATCGACGCCCTCGGGCTGGGCGGTGGCGACCGAGACGGCCTTGGCAACGAGTGTCTTCGCCGCAGACCGGCGGGGCTGCAGGATCGCGTGCCGGCGCTCAGCCTGGCGGACGCGCTTCAGCCCGGACGGGTTGCGAGCGCCCTGCCATTTCCGGGGCGTTCTGGCCAAGGTGGCTGATCTCCGTTCCGTGAATGCATGTGTTCAAGAGGCGCGCAAGGACGTAGCCTGCCCGAGGCGCGACGGCGAATGGTAGCAGAGGCCGCCGCAACCGGCCAACACCGGATTCGGCGGTGGCGCAGCCCTGCGGCCGGGCGGCAGACCCGGGATCAGCTCCCGCGCATCCGTCGCGCACGGTAGCGCTCGATCAGCGACGCGGTCGAGGCGTCGTGGCGGTTCACCACCCCGGCCACGTCGCCCATCAGCTCGTCCGCGATCCGCGTCGCCAGGACCTTGCCCAGCTCCACGCCCCACTGGTCGAAGGAATCGATTCCCCAGATCGCCCCCTGGACGAACACCTTGTGCTCGTACAACGCGACGAGGGCGCCCAGCGTCCGCGGCGTGAGGCGGTCGGCGAGGATCACGGACGTTGGCCGGTTGCCCTCGAACACGCGCGCCTCCACCTGGTGGGCGGGCACGCCGTCGGCCACGACCTCCTCGCGCGTCTTGCCGAAGGCCATCGCCTCCGCCTGGGCGAACAGGTTCGCCATCAGCAGGTCATGGTGGTCGCCGATCTCGGTCGTGGGATTGACGAACCCGATCAGGTCCGCCGGCACGATCCGCGTCCCCTGGTGGAGCAGCTGGTAGTAGGCGTGCTGGCCGTTGGTACCAGCCGTGCCCCACTCGATCGCGCCCGTGTCGTAGCTCACGCGGGTGCCGTCGGTGCGGACTGACTTGCCGTTTGACTCCATGTCCAGCTGCTGCAGGTACGCCGGGAAGCGGCTGAGCTCCTGGCTGTACGGCAGCACCGCATGCGTCGGAAAGCCGAAGAAGTTGCCGTACCAGACCCCGAGCAGGCCGATCAGGACGGGGAGATTGCGACCCAGCGGCGCCTCGCGGAAGTGCTCGTCCATCGAGCGGAAGCCGGCCAGCAGCTCCCGGAAGTCCTCCGGGCCGATGGCGACCATGAGCGACAGGCCGATGGCGGAGGCCATCGAGTACCGGCCGCCCACCCAGTCCCAGAAGCCGAACATGTTGGCGGGGTCGATGCCGAACTCGCGGACCCTGGCCTCGTTGGTGCTGACGGCCACGAAGTGGCGCGCGACCGCGCCCGGGTCGCCACCCAGACCTGCCAGGAGCCAGTTCCGCGCGGTCCGGGCGTTGGTGAGCGTCTCGATCGTGGTGAACGTCTTGCTGGCGACGATGAACAGCGTCTCGGCGGGATCGAGGTCGATGGTCGCCTCGCGCAGGTCCGCGCCGTCGATGTTGGACACGAACCGGAAGCGCATCGAGCGGTCCGAGTAGTTCCGCAGGGCCTCGGTGGCCATCGCGGGACCCAGGTCCGAGCCTCCGATCCCGATGTTGACGACGTTGCGGATCGGCCTGCCGGTGAAGCCCGTCCACTCGCCGCTCCGGACGCGGAGCGCGAAGCCGGCCATCCGGTCCAGCACCTCGTGGACGCCCGGGACGACATCGCGCCCGTCCACCTCGATCGCGGTGCCGATGGGGGCTCGCAGCGCGGTGTGCAGGACGGCGCGGTCCTCGGTCACGTTGATCCGCTCGCCGGCGAACATCGCGTCCCGCCGGTCCTCCACGCGCGCGGCGCGCGCCAGCGCGGTCAGCAGGATCATCGTCTCGTCGGTGACCCGGTGCTTCGAGTAGTCGAGGTACAGGCCGGCTCCCTCGGCCGTCAGGCGGCCCGCCCGGCCCGGGTCCTCCGCGAACAGGTCGCGCAGGTGGCGATCCTGGAGGGCGTCGTGGTGGGCGACGAGCGCCCGCCACTCGGCGGTCTGGTCGATGAGGGGATCGTCGTCGGGCATGGCGGTCACCGTTGCAGCTGATCGGCTCCAGCGTAGCGCCGTCGCCACCGGCCGCGGGGCGTCGAGCCGGGACGGTAGGATCCGGGCATCGTGCTCTCACCCATCGACAGCCTCAGCGCCAACCTGCTTTCGCCGGTCGTCCTCGCATTCGCGTTGGGAGCCCTGGCAACGTTCATCCGGAGCGACCTGCGAATCCCGGATGCGCTCTACGAGAGCCTCTCGATCTATCTCCTGTTCGCCATCGGCCTCAAAGGTGGCGTCGCGGTCTCGACGGCGGACCCGGCGGCCCTGGTGCTGCCGGCCATCGTGACGCTGGCGCTCGGCCTGGCGACGCCCCTGTGGTGCTTCGCGATCCTGCGCCGCCTCGGCCGGTTCGGGCGCGTGGACGCGGCGGCGATCGCGGCGCACTACGGCTCGGTGTCCGCCGTGACGTTTGTCGCGACCCTCACCTTCCTCGATCACGCCGGGATCCCGGTGGAGGGCTTCGTGACGGCGCTGGTCGCCCTGCTAGAAGTGCCGGGCATCGTGGTCGCACTGCTGCTGGCCCGGTCTGGCAGCAGCACCGCGTGGGGTGAGGCCCTTCGCGAGCTGCTCACGGGCAAGTCCGTGATCCTGCTCATCGGCGGGCTGGTCGTCGGCATCATCAGCGGACCGGAACGGTTCAAGCCGGTCGAGCCGCTGTTCGTCGGCCTGTTCCAGGGTGCGCTCGTGCTGTTCCTCCTGGAGCTGGGCCTTGTCGCCGCGCGGCGGCTCAGGGACGTCCGGGCTGCTGGGCCGTTCCTCATCGCCTTCGCGATCGTGATGCCCGTCCTGCACGGCGTGCTCGGGGCTGCCCTCGGCACGGCGGCCGGCCTCTCGGTCGGCGGCTCCACGATCCTCGGCATGCTGGCCGCCAGCGCGTCCTACATCGCGGCGCCTGCGGCCGTGCGGATCGCCCTGCCCGAGGCGAACCCGAGCCTGTACCTCACGGCCGCGCTCGCAGTGACATTCCCGTTCAATCTCGCCATCGGAATACCATTGGTGAGCGAGGTTGCGCGAGTGCTGCACGGAGGTTGACCAGATGCATACGGTGCCGCGCCGCAAGGTCACCATCGTTGCGGAGGCCCTGCTCGAGGACCGGATCGTGCGTGAGATCCGGGCGCTCGGCGCCCTCGGTTTCACGATCGCCGAGACCCGGGGGGAAGGCTCGCGGGGCGTCCGCGCCGCCCACTGGGAGGGCCGCAATGTGCGCATCGAGACCATCGTGGGAGACGAGGTGGCCGCGGCGATCCTGGCCCACGTCGCGGACCACTACTTCGAGTACTACGCGGTCATCGCCTGGGTTGACAATGTCGAGGTCGTCCGCGGGGACAAGTACGTCTGACGGGCGGCCGGCCTGAGGGCGGTGCCCCGTGGGATGCGCTCTCCCGGTTACACTCCCGCGTCGTGACCATCCCCCAGGACCGTCTTCGTAACTTCTCGATCATCGCCCACATCGATCACGGCAAGTCCACGCTCGCAGACCGCCTGCTGGAGCTGACCCACACGATCGAGGGCCGGCAGATGATGAGCCAGGTCCTCGACTCGATGGACCTGGAGCGCGAGAAGGGCATCACGATCAAGGCCCGCGCCGTCCGACTCGACTACACCGCGGACGACGGCCTCAACTACGGCCTCAACCTGATCGACACGCCCGGCCATGTCGACTTCAGCTACGAGGTCAGCCGCAGCCTCCAGGCCTGCGAAGGAGCGATCCTGGTCGTGGACGCCGCGCAGGGCATCGAGGCCCAGACGCTGGCCAACGTCCACCTCGCCATCCGCGAGGGGCTCACGATCATCCCGGTCATCAACAAGATCGACCTGCCGTCCGCCCAGCCGGACCTGGTGATGGAGGAGCTCGAGAACGTCCTCGCCATCCCGCACGAGGAGGTTCTCCTGGTCTCGGCCAAGGAGGGGACCGGCGTCCCCGAGATCCTGGAGGCGATCGTCGCCCGGATCCCGCCACCGGGGGGGGACCCGGCCGCGCCGCTTCGCGCGCTCGTGTTCGACAGTCACTACGACCCCTACAAGGGCGTCGTCTGCTACGTGAGACTCGCCGCGGGCACCCTCAACGACCACGACGTCATCCGCCTCATGGCCAGCGGTGCCGAGGCCGAGCTGCTGGAGCTGGGCGTCTTCCGCCCGCACCAGGTCCCGATGGAGCGGCTCACGGCGGGCGAGGTCGGCTACATCGCGACCGGCCTCAAGAACGTCCGGGAGGCGCAGGTCGGCGACACCGTGACGGCGGTCGCCAAGCCCGCCACCGAGGCGCTCCCCGGCTACCAGGAGGCGAAGAGCCTGGTGTTCGCCGGCCTGTACCCGCTCTCGGGGCCGGACTACCCGCTGCTCCGGGACGCGCTCGAGAAGCTGCACCTCAACGACGCCTCGGTGACGTACGAACCGGAGAGCTCGGTGGCGCTGGGGTTCGGGTTCCGTTGCGGGTTCCTGGGGCTGCTCCACATGGAGATCGTCCAGGAGCGCCTGGAGCGCGAGTTCGACCTCGACCTGATCGCCAGCGCCCCGTCGGTGGAGTACCGGGTGGAGCTGACGATGGGCCGCGGCTGGGTCACGGTGGACAACCCGGCCAGGTTCCCCGACGTCGGCGAGATCGAGTCCATCGAGGAGCCATGGGTGAAGCTGGGCGTGGTGACGCCGGACCGGTACATCGGGTCGATGATGGAGCTCACGACGAACCGGCGCGGAACGTTCGTCAACCTCGAGTACCTGGACCCGCAGCGCGTCCACATGCACTTCGAGCTGCCGCTGGCGGAACTGATCGTGGACTACTACGACCAGCTCAAGAGCCGGACCCAGGGCTACGCCTCGATGGACTACGAGGAGTCCGGCTACCGCGCCGCGAACCTCGTAAAGCTGGACGTGCTGGTCGCCGGTGAGCCGGTTGATGCGCTGAGCCTCATCGTCCACCGGGATCGCGCACCGGCCACGGGCCGCCAGCTGGCCGCGAAGCTCAAGGAGCTGATTCCGCGCCAGATGTTCGAGGTGCCGGTCCAGGCAGCGATCGGCAGCCACGTGGTGGCGCGTGAGACCATCCGGGCGATGCGCAAGAACGTCCTCGCGAAGTGCTACGGTGGCGACATCAGTCGCAAGAAGAAGCTGCTCGAAAAGCAGAAAGAGGGCAAGCAGCGGATGAAGCGCGTGGGGTCGGTGGAGATCCCCCAGGAGGCCTTCCTCGCGATCCTGCGCATGGGCGAGGGATGATGCGCCCCGCCCGCTCCCGCTGACGCGCGCCCCATGCCGGATCTGGCCTTTCTTCCCGGGCTGCCGGACATCGGCGATGTCCCGGAGCCGCTGCGCATCCTGATGGTCATCGGGCTGACCGGCCTGCTCGTCATGCTGCGGTTCGATGCGGAGCGGTTCAACGCCGCCGAGTACGACGACATCGACCGCTGGGGCCGACCGCCGTCCCTCTTCCGCCGGCTCGCGTGGTACGCGATCGGCATCGGGCTGATCCTGGTGGTGCTGGTGGTCCATCCGCGGCCGCAGCAGGACCTGTTCCTGAGCCTGGGCGAGCGTCTCGGGGCCGTGATCCTCGGTCTCACGTACGGCGTCATCGGGACCGCGATCGCGCTCGGGATCGCGTTCTACCGCTACCGCCACGTCCGGTTCCCGGCCGTGCTGTCCTGGCCCGGCGCCGTGCTCAACGCGACGGCCACGGCGTTCGTCGACGAGGCGGTGTTTCGCGGGCTCGTCTTCGGGTTTCTCATCCTGACGGGCGTGGACCCGAACCTCGCGAACGTCGCGCAGGCGCTGCTCTACGCGCTCGCGACGCGCCTGGGGGCGCCGGGGAGGCCCTGGTACATGCTCGTCACGGCGCTCGTCATCGGCCTCTCGGGCGGGTGGCTGACGGGCGTCACCGGCGGGATCGGGGCCGCCTTCCTGGGCCACGCGATCACGCGGGTCGCGATCTTCATGACCACCGGGCATGCCGGGCTGCCGAAGGCGAGGGGGACCGAGACCGAGGAGGTCGAGAAGCGGCAGCGGACGCCTGACGGCTGGCGGGTGCTCGGCCCGCGCGAGTCGTCCCGGGACCGCTGAACACGGACCCTTCCGGCGCGCGGCCCCCGGTCGCGCGGCCCCCGGTCGCGCTCTACGTTCACGTCCCGTTCTGCGTCTCGCTCTGCCCCTACTGCGATTTCGTCGTCTATGCCGGGACCGCCGCTCGGGGACCGACGGCGCGCGTGGAGGCGTACCTCGGCGCCCTCCGAGCGGAGATCGGTCTGCGGGCGGATGTCGCGGATGCGACGTTCGGGGCGCCAGGCTCGGTCGGCCGGGCGCCACTCGAGACGGTCTACGTGGGCGGCGGCACACCGACGCTGCTGCCGTCCGAGGCGCTCGCCGGTCTGCTGGACCTGGTGCGGGACCGGTTCGGGATTGCTGACGGCGCCGAGGTCACGATCGAGGCCAACCCGGGACCCGACGAGCGGGGCGATGCCCGGGCGCTCGTCGGGGCCGGGTTCAACCGGCTCTCGCTGGGGGCCCAGGCGATGGGGGAGGGCGCGCTCCGGCGGCTCGGGCGGCGTCACCGGCCGGCAGACGTGGCCGCGGCGGTCGGGGAGGCACGGGCGGCAGGGTTCGGCTCCGTCTCGCTCGACCTGCTCTACGACGCGCCGGGCCAGACCGTGGAAACGTGGGCCGGCACGCTGGATGCGGCCCTCGAACTCGCCCCCGACCACGTCTCGGCCTATGCATTGACGCTGGACGATCCGGACGCCGAGGGGCTGACCGGACCGCTGGGCGATCACCTGGAAACGCGACCGGGGGCTCGCCGCTGGCGGGATGCCGCGATCCCGGAGCAGTCCGACGACCGTGCGGCCGACCAGTACCTGCTGGCCGTGGATCGGCTGGGTGCGGCGGGCTATCGCGGCTACGAGATCTCCAACTGGGGCCTGCCGGGTCACGAGAGCCGTCACAACCTCGTGTACTGGCAGCGCCGCCCGTACGCGGCGGTGGGCCCCGGAGCGCACGCGTTCGACGGTGTCACGCGGCGGTGGAATGCGGCACGCCTGGAAGGCTACCTGGCGGCGCTGGCGCCTCCGGGAGGGCGCGCCCCGACGCCGCCCCCGGGTGGCTCGGCAGCCGTGGACGCACCCGGAGCCGCGGCCGAGACGGTGATCCTCGCTCTCCGGCTGGATACCGGTCTCTCGATCGCGGATGCGGTCGCCGGGCCGCTCGCCCCGCACCTTGCCTGGGCGCTGGAAGCGGCGCTGCTGGAGCACTACGGCGCGGCCGCCGACCGGGTCCGCCTCACCACGCGCGGGCGCCTGCTCTCGAATGAGCTGTTCCGCCGCCTTGTGTAACCCTCGCCGCCTTGTGTAGCCCGCCAAGCGCATGGCGTTGCCCATGCGCGGCAACCGCAGTACCTTCACAGCGGCCGGCCGCGCGTCCACCCGGGAGGCCTGGCCGTGGCAGGGCTTCAGCGCCGAAAGGAAGGATCGGTTGGCTCAGCCGTCGCAGGATCCCGACACCCGCCCCCCGCTCCCGGCGGCCATCCGTGTCGTCATCGTCGAGGACCGGCCGAGCGATGCGGAGCTGATGGTCCTCGAACTCGAGGCACACGGATACGCGCCCGACTGGCGGCGCGTCGAGACCGGCCCCGCCCTGGTGTCCGCGCTTGAGGCGACCCCGGACCTCATCCTGTCCGACTGGCGCATGCCCCGCTTCAGCGGCCTGGAGGCCCTCGAAGTCGTGCGTGAACGGGATCCCGAGATCCCGTTCATCCTGGTCTCCGGCAGCATCGGGGAGGAGGCGGCGGTCGACGCGCTGCACCACGGCGCGGACGACTACATCCTCAAGGACCGCATGGCACGGCTGGGTCCGGCCGTCCGCCGGGCCCTCGAGGCGCAGCGGACGCGCGCCGAGCAGCGGCGGGCCACGGACCAGCTTGCCTTCCAGGCCTCGGTCCTGGCCAATGTCCGGGACAGCGTGATCGTCGCGGACCTGGCCGGAACGATCCTGTACTGGAACGAGGGGGCGACCGCGACGTTCGGCTGGACGGCCGCCGAGATGGTCGGGCGCTCTGTCGCCGAGATCGCCGTGGCGGAGAGCGGCATGGTCGCCAACGCCTTCCCGGAGATCGCCGCAGGACGCATATTCGAGGAGGCGTGGCGTGCCCGCCACAGGGACGGCCGCGAGATCTGGATCGAGACGCACACGCGCCTGATGGCCGATGCCGCCGGCGTGCCCGTCAGCATGATCGGCGTGTCACGCGACGTGACCGAGCAGCGGCGCCTCGTGGTCGAGCGGGAGCGCCTGGCCACGGCCATCGAGCAGTCCCACGAGGCCGTCCTGGTCACGGACACCGAGGCGCGGATCCTGTACGTCAACCCGGCCTTCGAGCGCGTCAGCGGCTATTCCAGCGCCGAGGTGCTCGGCGAGAACCCCAGGATCCTCCAGGGCGGCGTCCAGCCGGCCTCGTTCTACGAGGCCATGTGGGGCGCCCTCACGGCCGGCCAGCCCTGGGTGGCCGAGTTCACCAACCGCCGCAAGGACGGCTCGCTGTTCCAGGAACAGGCCCACATCTCCCCCGTCCACGACGCGGACGGAGCGATCGTGGGCTACGTCGCGGTGAAGCACGACGTCACCCGCGAGCGCGCGCTCGAGGCGGCGGCGACCCGGGACGCACGCGAACGCGCGCTGATCGCAGAGACCCTGGCGCGGCTGCCGACCGGAGACTCCGTGGAGGAGACCGCCCTGGGGTTCTGCCGCCAGGTGGTCAGCCTGTCCGGCCTGGCGGCGGTTGCCATCATCCACTTCGATCACACCGGGCGCGCGATGTCGCTCGCGTTCGTGACGAGCGACGGCGTATCGCAGCCGCAATTCCCCCTTGCGGAGGCGCGTAGCCGCCACCTGCGCGCCCGCGCGCTCGAAGGCCCCTGGGTCGAGGCCTGGGTGGACCCGGGTGCATTCGGGGCCTACGGCGCACTCCACGCCCGGCTGGGCACGACGGCGCTCGCCGAGGTGCCGATCCGGCACGCGGGCGACCTGGTGGGCATGCTGGCGGCGTTCTCCGCCGAGGCCGACGGCGTCGCGCGGCTGACGGGCACGCTCCCGGCGCTCGCCGAGTTCGCCGACCTGACGGCCGTGGTTCTCGGCGCCGGAATGGCGGAGCGCGCGTCGAGCGGCCGTGGTCGCGACCGGATCCGGGCCATCATCGACAGCCGGGCGTTCCACCCCGTGTACCAGCCCATCGTTGACATCGGGACGTCGGAGATCGTGGGCTTCGAGGCGCTCACCCGGTTCGATTCTGGCGACCGGCCCGACCTGCTGTTCGCCGACGCCTGGTCGGTGGGCCTGGGCCCCGAGCTCGAGGTCGCGACGCTCGCGGCGGCGGTCGAGGCCGCTGCCGGCCTGCCGTCCGGCCGGTGGCTCAGCCTCAACATCTCGCCGCGCCTGTTCGATGCCGACCATGACCTGGTCGCGATGCTGGCGGAGGTGGCCGAGCCGCTGGTGATCGAGGTCACCGAGCACCAGGTCGTGACCGACTACGAGGCCCTGCGGAAGGGGATCCAGGCCATCGGCCAGGACGTCCGCCTGGCGGTCGACGACGCCGGGGCCGGTGCCGCCAACTTTGCCCACATCGTCGGCCTGCGGCCGGACTTCGTGAAGCTCGACATGGGGCTGGTGCGCGACATCGACAGCGACGTGAGCCGGCAGGCGCTGGTCGTGGGCCTGCGCCACTTCGCCCTGACCGCCGGCTGCCGCCTGATCGCCGAGGGGATCGAGACCCGGGCCGAAGCCAGGACCCTGGCCGACCTGGGTGCCGAACTCGGCCAGGGCTACCTGTACGGCCGGCCCGGGCCGCTCGAAGACTGGCTCCCCGGCGCCGGGTCACCGGTCACGCCGGGGGACCCAGGTTGAGCGTCAGCCAGTAGTCGCGGATCGCCCCCACGACATCGAGGAAGCCGTCGAACGAGACCGGCTTCACGAGGTACGAGTTGGCACCGTGGTCGTAGGCCAGCGCCCGGTCGGCCTCCTCGCGGGACGAGGTCATGATGATGATCGGGATGCGGCGGACGAGCGGCGTGCCCTTCACCTGGCCGCAGGACCTCGAACCCGTCGACGACCGGCATCTTGAGGTCCATCAGGATGAGCGCCGGGAGGCGGTATCGCGCCCGGTCCGCGTACGGGCCGTGGCCGAGGAGGTAGTCGATCGCGGCCTGCCCGCTGGTGAGGACCTCGGCCTCGTTGGCCAGGTGCGCCTGGCGGAATGCGTCGAGGGTCAGCCGACGTCCATGCGGTTGTCGTCCACGATGAGGATGCAGCCCGGCTCGCCAGTGCCGTCCATCTCACGCGTCTCCGATGGTGGCGGCCGGCAGCCGCAGCCTGAAGGTGCTGCCGGACCCGGGCGTGGACTCCACGGTGATCTCGCCGTCCATGAGGCGGGCCGCCTTGCGCGTGATCGCAAGACCGATCCCGGTGCCGGCGTACTCCTCGTCGGAGTGGAGCCGGACGAACACGTCGAAGATCCGCTCCTGGTGGTCGGCCGCGATGCCGATCCCGTTGTCGGTGACGTTGAGGATCACCTCGCCGTTCCGGCGTTGGGCCCCGATCGCAACCGTGGGCACGACGCCCTCCCGGCAGTAGGTGAGCGCATTGGCCACGAGGTTGGTCAGGATCTGCTCCACGAGCGTCGGGTCCCCGCGCGGTGTCGCCAGGGGCTCCTCGACATCGAGGCTGGCACCGGATTCCGCGAGCCGGTCGCCGAAGGTCAGGCGCAGGCGCTCCACGATCGGCTCCAGCGGGACCGGCTCCTGCCGGATGGCCTGCCGGCCGAGCCGCGAGTATGCCAGCAGGTCGTCGATCAGCTTGGCCATGTGCGCGCTCGACGCCACGATGTTGGCGAGGTAGTGGCGACCCTGGTCGTCGAGCCCGTCGGCGTACCGGCGCACGAGGATCTCCGAGAAACCCGAGATGGCCCGCAGCGGCGCCCGGAGGTCGTGCGACACGGAATAGGCGAACGCCTCGAGCTCGCGGTTCGCCTCCTCCAGGTCGGCCGTGCGCTCGTGGACCCGGACCTCCAGGGCATCCGCAAGGTCGCGCAGGGCCGTGTCCGAGGCCCGGAGATCCTCGACCATGCTGAGG
>CAMTVM010000012.1:0-40571 GCA_947085195.1 uncultured Chloroflexota bacterium | reverse complement strand
GGAAGAGGCCGTCCGCCTGGCACAGGCTGCGGGTGCCACGGAGGCCGAAGCGCTGGTGGTGTCCGGCGAGTCGTCCCTGACCCGCTTTGCGAACAGCGAGATCCACCAGAACGTGGCGAGCGCAGAGCTCAGCGTCAACCTCCGTTTCGTGCGGGGCCGACGGGTGGGCGTCGCCTCCACCGGACGGGCCGACACCGAAGGCGTGCGCGCGCTCGTCGAACGGGCCGCGGCGATCGCCGGCAACGTGGAGGAGCTGGCGGATTGGGCTGGGCTGCCCGAGGCCGGCGACCTCGAGCGATTGGGCGTCGCCTGGTCCGACGGCACCGCGGAGGCCACCCCGGAGCTTCGCGCCGACGGGGCGCGGGCGGTCATCGCCGCGGCGGACGCGGCCGGGGTCACCGCCTTCGGCTCGTTCTCGACGGACAAGGAGGCCGTCGCGGTCGCCAACTCGAAGGGGATCCGTGCCGCCGAGCGCCGGACCACCAGCCAGCTGCTGACGGTGTCGATGGGCCCGGACAACGGGACCGGCTACGCGGAGCAGTGCTCCGTGGACGCCACCACGATCGATGCCGCGGCCATCGGCCGGGAGTCCGCCGAGCGGGCTCGCGCCAGCGCCAATCCCGTGGCCATCGACCCCGGCGACTACCCGGTCGTCCTGCACCACTACGCCGTGGTGGACCTGCTGGACATGCTCGGGTACCTGGGCTTCTCCGCGCTGGCCGTCCAGGAGGACCGCTCCTTCTGGGAGGCCGGCCGCCGCGTGGGCTCGCCCCTCGTCACCATCACGGACGACGGCCGCGATCCCGCCGGCCTGCCGATGGGCTTCGACGCCGAGGGCGTTCCCAAGCAGCGCCTGGCCCTGCTCGACGCGGGTGTCTGCCGGGACCTCGCGTTCGACGCCCAGACGGGGGCGCGCGCCGGTCGCGGATCCACCGGCCACGGCCTCCCGGCACCGAACCCGTACGGCCCGTTCCCGACCAACATGGTGATGGCTGCGGGCGAGGCGTCCCTGGATGACCTGGTCGGCGGGCTGGACCGCGGGCTGCTGGTCACCCGCTTCCACTACACGAACCCGGTCCACTCCAAGAAGGTGATCATCACCGGCATGACCCGCGACGGCACATTCCTCGTGGAGGGCGGCCGGATCGTGGGGCCGGTCCGGAACCTCCGCTTCACGATGTCCTACCTGGACGCGCTGGCGAACGTGGAGGCCGTGAGCCGTGAGCGCCGCTGCATCCGCGGGTTCCTGGGCGGGAGCGTCGTGCCATCGGTGCGGCTGTCGTCGTTCTCGTTCACCGGCGCGACGGCCGAGGGCTGACCCGCATGGGGATCAGCGACCGGACAACGGCGGACCTCACGCTCTATGCCGAGAACGACGGCTCCATCTCGGTGGACACCGGGGCCCGCTTCGTCGCGGTGGGGAGTGACGATCTCGAGCGGATCCTGGACCGCCTCGCGGCCGACGGCGGGACGCTGCGCCTGCTGGGCGGCACCGGCCGCGCCGACGACGGTGACGAGTCCCCGGGCCACGAGAGCGACCCGGCGATGGGCGCTGCCGGGTACGTCCTGGCGCTGGCGCACGCCCGCGGCCTGACGGTGATCCGCGGGGAGTAGCCGGGCACGGGCCGCGAAGTTGGCCCCTGTGCCGCCACGGGCCCAAGCCGGCGATGCGACCGATACGGTGGATATCCACCGATGGCATGGTAGAATTCCACCATGAGCCTCAACATCAAGAACGACGAGACGGTGCGGCTCGTCCGAGAGTTGGCGGACGAGCTGGACGTGTCCCTGACCGCCGCCGTCACCGATGCCGTGCGCGCCCGCCTCGACCAGGTGCGAGCCGAGCGCCCGCAACCGGCGTTCGACGTCGAGGAGGTGCTCGAGATGTTGGGAGAGATCGGGGATCGCCTGGGACAGGATTACCTGAGTCAGGACTTCGACGCCCTCCTGTACGACGACATGGGTCTGCCGAAGTGATCATCGACACGTCCGTCGTGGTAGCAATCCTGCGCCGCGAACCTGACGGCCCGGCCTTCGCAACCTTGATGGCGTCAGCGCCGATCAGGCGGCTGTCGGCCGCCAGCTACGTCGAGCTCGGCGCGGTCGTCGACGGGCGACGCAACCCGGTGACCTCGGGCGCCGTCGACGGCGCGCTGAGGGCGCTCCGCATCGACGTCGTGCCGTTCACCGTCGAGCAGGCGCGGATCGCCAGGGTCGCGTACCAGCAGTTCGGACGCGGCTCCGGGCACCCGGCCCGCCTCAACATGGGCGACTGCTTCGCCTACGCCCTCGCGCGCGACCTCGGGGAGCCGCTCCTGTTCAAGGGCGGCGACTTCGCGCTCACCGACATCGAGCTCGTCATCGAGCCGGCCAGGAGCAGGCGCCTGAGCGAGGTCGTGGCGGCCTACGCCACCGGAGGCTGAGTCGTCGGCGGGTGAGGGTCGACAGGCGAACCCGACCGCAACGAAGTCCGCCCACAGGGTGGATGCCGAGGAGGACCGCGTTACGACCCAGCGACTGTCGGCAAGGTCGGAGGCAGGTCGGGCGAGTCAAGTTCCGTCCACCCGTAGGTGTAGATGAACGCACCCTCTCGCGTCTCCTCGTTGGTCGCGTCGACGACATGGAGGACTCGACGTTCCGTGGGTCGCGTCCCGTCCCGCATTCCTGAAGGTGACCCACTGCCGGACCGTGACAGCGCCGAGGTCCAGTTCGTGTCCGGCGACGGGCGCGACCTTCCGACGTTCGAGGACAGCTCGGTCGCCACCGGCTCAAGCTGGCAACCGCAGCCGGACCCGTCACCCTCGCCTGCCCGCGGCCCAGCGGATCAGGCCCACCAGCGCCGGCCCTATCGCCACGTCGCGCGCGCGGCATCGGGATAGAGCCTGACGCGGCGGTACGGCTCTCGCCCGCGAGACCGGGAGACCAGGTTGGCGCGCTCGGCCAGCTGGTGCTGGAGCCGGCGGATGTAGGCGTTCTGGGGGGCCAGCTCCACCGGCTCCTGTTCCTTGAGCACCAGCCCGATCGCCTGCTCGGTCTCGCGCAGCGCCGCCTCGCGAGGGTCCACCTCCAGGGCGAACACGGACGTCAGCGACGCCTGCATCTGGACGATGGTGTTCGCCTTGAGGACGTAGATCGGGATGCCCCGGTCCTCCGCGTCCCGCAGGGCCGGCGGCTTCTGGCGGTACTCGGACCGCAGCGTCATCGCGACGTCCGCCTCGTCGGGCGCCCGCACGATCACCACCGGCAGCTGGAGGTCCCGGATCGCCTGCTCCAGGCGCTTGCGACTGATCCCGTGCGGGAAGACGCGCAGGGTGGGCAGCAGTCCGCCCTCGACGGAGAGCGCCCCGGCCCCGAATGCCGCCTCGTCGTCCTCTGCGACCCCGTCGTCCTCACCTGGCACCAGCCGGGCGATCCGCTGCTCTTCCGCCGCCTGCAGCTCCGCGGCGTTGACCGGCCGCGTCCCCTCGTCCTCGCGCAACAGGTTGAGCGCCCGCGCGGCCTCGTCCCGCCACGCCTTCTGGCGCGCGAGCTCACGGGCGTCCCGAGCCCGGACCTCGGCAGCCGCGGCGGCTGCAGCCTCGGCACGCTCCAGGGGGCCCCGGTCAGCGATCTCCCCGGCGACGAACGGCGACCCCGGCCCGAAGGGCGACCCGGGCAGCACCGCGAACCGCTCGCCCGCCAGCACGCTCAGCGGCCCCGATCGGTCCCCCTCCGAGCTGCGCGCCGCACGGTCACCGCCCCGGTCTCCGCCCCGATCAGACGCTCCACGCGCCGAGCGCCACCCGCCCGACTGCCCTGGCCGGTACCCCGGCCTCGGCGACGGCCCGCGGTCCTCGCCGGCGTACCCACCGGTCCGGTACGTGGACGCCCCGCGCCAGCCGGGCTCCCGGCCCCAGGCGCCCATCCCGGAGCCCGTCAGGCCGCTGAACCGGTCCCCGCTCCCAACGGCCTCGCGCGCCGACGGCTTCGGCCGCGACTGCGAACGATGCACACCCTCCTCGTCTCGCCAGCGGAGCTCCGCCGCCACCGGGTCGCCCAGCAGCATCGCGTCGACCGTGGCGGCCACGTCCGAGTGGACGAGCAGTTTCTCGCGGTCCTGGATCTCCACGATCACGTCGAATGTCGGCGGCTGCTTGCGCTCGAGCACGCTCTTCTGCGAGCGCCGCCGCCGGGCCTCGTCGTCGCCCAGGGTCACGCTCTGGATGCCGCCGATGAGGTCCGACAGCGTGGGGTTGAGCATCAGGTTGTCGAGGTTGTTCCCGTGCGCGGTGCCGATCAGCTGCACGCCGCGCTCCGCGATCGTGCGCGCGGCCTGGGCCTCCAGTTCCGTCCCGATCTCGTCGATGACGATGACCTCGGGCATGTGGTTCTCCACCGCCTCGATCATCACCTCGTGCTGGAGCGACGGGATGCGCACCTGCATCCGCCGCGCCTTGCCGATCGCCGGGTGCGGGATGTCGCCGTCACCCGCGATCTCGTTGGAGGTGTCCACGACCACCACGCGCTTGCGCTGCTCGTCCGCGAGCACACGCGCGGCCTCGCGCAGCATCGTCGTCTTGCCGATGCCGGGTCGGCCCATGATGAGGATCGACTTCCCGCTCTCCACGAAGTCCGCGATGATCTCGATCGTCCCGTACACCGCGCGCCCGATGCGGCAGGTCAGGCCGACGACCTTGCCGCTGCGGTTCCGGATCGCGCTGATGCGGTGGAGCGTGCGCTCGATGCCCGCGCGATTGTCCTCGCCGAACGTCCCGATGTGGTCCACGACGTACTGGAGATCCGCCTCCACCACCTCGCGCTCGAGCAGCGTGACCTCGCTCGCCGGGTAGCGCGCCTCGGGCCGCCGGCCCAGGTCCAGGACGACCTCGATCAGCCTCTCGCGGTCGGGGAGGGCGTTGACGGCGGCGATGATCTCCGGCGGCAGCGCCGCGAGGAGCACGTCCAGGTCGTCGATCGTCTCCCGGTGCGGGTCCACGGATCCCACGCTGGCCTGCCTCCTTGTGATCCGCTACCGGACGCCGGCCGGCACGAGGCGCGGCTCTGCGACGCGGACCAGGGTTTCCTTCATGAGGAGCGTGACGCTGGCGATGGTCTCGAAGCCTGCTTCTTCGAGGCGCCGGTCCGTCGGCGACTCATAGGTTCGCACGGGCGCGAGGACGCCCTGCCCACGGTGTGCCGACGAAGCTGCGCGCGTGCCGATGACGCCCAGGGCGTACCGGATCAGCGGCGCGACATCCGCCTCCGGCCGCGCGAGCAACTTGAGGTAGTGCGGCTGATCCTCCTTGGCGACGCCCACCTGGACCAGCGCGTCCAGGTGCGTGCCGTCCCGGCCACCGCCCGGTGCCTCCAGCACGTACGCCTCGACGTCCGCAAAGCGCAGGATCGGCGCGAGGGACGACCGCGGCACCCGGCACTCGCGGCCATGGCGCTCCCAGTCCGTCAGGCGAACGGCCTCCAGCCGCTGGACGGGTGCGGGTGTCACCGTGGCGTAGAGCCGCGACAGGGCGACGGCGTCCTGCGCAACCGCCGGGCGAATCCCGGCCGCCCTGATCTCGCCGTCGCTCATCACCGCAGGCAGCGGATCCTTCGGGCCGCGAGACAGCACGCGCTCGTCGCCGTACCGCGCGAACCCGGCCTGCATGAACAACTCCACGTTGTCATGGGCGTCTGCGCAGGCCACGTGGAAGCGCACCGCGCCCCGCTTCGCCCCGTCGCGCAGCAGGTGCCCGATCAACCGGAACCGCACGTCGCCCGCGTCCAGGCCGCCCACCGCGTCCAGCTCCACCACCGTCCACTCGTCGCGCTGGCTCTCGCGCTCCACGCGCAGCAGGCCGGCGATGTGACCGTCCCGCTCGAAGACGTAGAGGACGTCGTGCGGCTGGAACGCGCCCAGCGGCAGCCGGAACAGGCTGAACACGCCGATCGGCGGCCCAAACACCGGCAGGCCCAGCGACCGGGTCCCTTCGCCGTCGGCCTGGGCAAGCCTGCTGAGCTCCCCGAGCGCCGAGAGGTCCGTCAGCCGGGCCGCTCGCACCTTGCCTGCGCTCTTGGCCATGCTCCCCTCACTGTCCCTGGTGGGTGCGCCGGATCGGGTGCCGGCGCCGACCGCTGCCCTCGCCGGGGTCCGCGTGCTCCGAGGCCATCATGGCGACCAGACGGTGGAACCGCGTCTCGCCCGCGAGCTCCGGGTGGAATGACGTCGCGATGATGTTGCGCTCGCGCACGGCGACGATCCGCCCGTCCGGGAGCCTCGCCAGCACGTCCACGTCCAGACCCACGCGCTCGATCACGGGCGCGCGGATGAACACCGCGTGCACCGGCGTGTCGCCCAGCAGCGGCACGGAGAGCTCCGTCTCGAACGAGTCCAGCTGGCGCCCGAAGGCGTTGCGCCTGACCGTCGCGTCCAGCAGCGGCAGGATCGGTTCCTCGTCGCCCTCGATCTCCCGGGCCAGGACGATCATCCCCGCACACGTCCCGAACAGCGGCGCGCCGCGCTCGGCCAGGTCCAGGATCGGCCCGCGCATGCGCCAGCGGTCGATGAGCCTGCGCATGGTCGTGCTCTCACCACCGGGCAGGATGAGGCCGTCGATGTCGAGGGTCTGCTCCGGCAGGCGCACCTCGACCGCCTCCACGCCGATGGCGCGCAGGACGGTGACATGCTCCGCGAACGCGCCCTGGAGGGCGAGCACCCCGATCCTCATCGTGCCGGCATCCCGCCGACGTGCCCGGTCCGCCCGCCTACCAACCGCGGACCGCGAGGCGCTCCGACTCGGGGATGGCTTCCATGGCGATGCCCCGCATCGGCGCACCCAGTCCCTTGCTGACCTCCGCGACGATCCTCGCGTCGGCGAAGTGCGTGGTCGCCTGGACAATGGCGTTGGCCATGCGCGCCGGGTCCTCGGCCTTGAAGATGCCCGAGCCCACGAACACGCCCTCGGCGCCCAGCTGCATCACGAGCGCCGCATCGGACGGGGTGGAGATCCCGCCCGCGACGAAGTTGACGACGGGCATCCGGCCATCGGCCGCGACCTGCTTGACCAGGTCGTACGGCGCCTGCAGCTCCTTGGCGGCGACGAACAACTCGTCCTCGCGCAGGCTCCCGAGGCGGCGGATCTCGGCCAGCACGTCGCGCAGCTGGTGGACGGCCTCGACGATGTTCCCGGTGCCGGCCTCGCCCTTCGTCCGCATCATCGCGGCGCCCTCGTTGACCCGGCGCAGGGCCTCGCCGAGGTTCCTGCAGCCGCACACGAACGGGACCTTGAAGGCGTGCTTGTCGATGTGGTTCCGCTCGTCCGCGGGGGTGAGGACCTCGGACTCGTCGATGTAGTCCACGCCCAGGGCTTCCAGCACCTGCGCCTCGACGAAGTGCCCGATCCGGGCCTTGGCCATGACCGGGATCGACACCGCGGCCATGATTCCCGTGATCATCTCCGGATCGGACATGCGGGCGACGCCACCGTGGGCGCGGATGTCCGACGGCACGCGCTCGAGCGCCATCACGGCGACGGCGCCGGCGTCTTCGGCGATTCGGGCCTGCTCGGGGGTGACGACGTCCATGATGACGCCGCCCTTGAGCATCTGGGCGAGGCCCTTCTTGGTGGCCCAGGTGGATGTTTCGGTCATGGCGTGCAGGGCTCTCCGAGAGACGCGTGAGGGGTCGGCCGTCCGGCTTGCCGCGGGGTTCCTCGCCCGTTCGAACCGGGTCGGTCCGGCGTCACCCCTGGATTATCGCACGGCGGCGGGGGAGGCCCGACCGCGGCCGGTTCTCCTCCCCGCATGCGCCTGGATGGGTTGCTCGACGTCCCGGCATGTTGCCGCGTCGGTGTCAGCCGGCCGCCGTGGCCGATGTTCACTGGGAACGAACAGGGACGGCCACGGCACGGGGACTGGCGTGTCGTCGAGACCCCCCGGGGGCCATTCAGCGGCGCCCAGGTCCCGCGCCGTCGGGTCGTTCGTGCGTGGCCGCCGACGGGACCCGGCGCCCGGGGGCGTGGACACAGGGGCGAATGGGCCTGGAACGCGGGAACTGTTCACTCGGAGCGAAATCGCTCGGGCACGGGCGGGTCGCCGGCGCCGCGGGCTAGCGCACCAGCGTGCGCACGACCCCCGACATCAGCGTCGTCGCGCGGCGGGCGGCGTTCGGGGAGAGGCGGCTGAGCGCCTCGACGAGGCCGAGGACATCGTCGTCCGGGAGCCCGTCCAGGAGGCGGATCAGGCGCAGGATCGTGTCGTCGGGGACCTCGCCCAGGAGGCGCAGGGCACGCTCCAGCTCCGTGGGCTCTAGGCGGCTCACGAGGCCGACCGCGCGGTCGAACAGGCGCACGAAGACGAGGAACGTGGCGAGCCACTCGCGGAGGCGGACGAGCTCGGGTTCGCCGGGGTGCAACGCCAGGGCGGCCTTCGTATCGGCCAGCGTCCGCTCGAGAACGACGACGATGGGGTCACCCTCGCGGACCTTGCGCTCCGCGACGACCCGGCCGAACCAGCGCCAGTGATCGCCGACGGCCATGTAGGCGGTGCCCGCGGGACCGCGCCGGCCGACCCGGCGGGCTTCCGCCACGCGCTCGACGAGGCCCCACGCCTCGGCCTCCGCGAGGGCGAGGCTCGCGGCGCGATGGCTGAGGTTGAGGGCCTCGCGGACCTCGCGCTCGGTGAGAGGCTCCTGGCGGGCCATCAGGTAGGCATGGACGCGCGCGATCGCCGGTGCGACGCCCCACGCAGCACCCATCTCGCCCCAGGCATTGGCCAGCTCGAGGCGAATCTCCTCGGCGATGGGCGACGCGGGGCGCGATGTCGCCTGGGTCGCCGGCGTGGAGAGGGCGGCGTTGGTCACGCACAGAGGATACCCGCTGGACCGAAACCTGTACCCGCCGAATAGCCGATTTCGAGGATGCCGGAGCGGTCCGCCCTCGGCGGCAGGCCGGAGGGCTCCCGTCCTGCGCCGACGCGCTCCCCTCCTGCGCCGACGCGCTCCCCTCCTACGCCCGGGGGTGGTGCAGAGCGCCCCGACGGGGCACTCCCGGCCCAATCCGGCCCCCGATACCACCCCGAGGCGTGGCGCGAGAGGATCCGCCGAGCGATCTCTCTGACCACCACGGGGAGGCGTAACCGGGGGACCACCGACGCCCGCGTCAGGCGCAGCCGCAACCCCGGCCCCGTCGACCACAGCGGCGGCGGCAGGGCACACCCGGCGACAGGTCGACGGGCCGCGTTCAGCCGCGCTCAGCCGCCCACCGCGAACAGCGCGGTCTGGATCGACTCGAACGGCTCCTGCCCCGGGTCGATCTGCGTCTTGCAGGAGGCAACCACGACATCACCACCGGCCTTCGGGAACGCGTACACGAACTCCTGGCCGTCAAAGTTCTTCGGGCATTCGCCGGTGAACGGGCGAGCGAGGATCGCGCGCCAGTCGGTGGCATCCACGACCAGGATGATCCGGGCCAGGACCTCTGGGGCGACGTCCGGCACGACACCGTCGGTGGAGATCACGCGCCCGTCGCGAAGGATCTCCCAGCGATTGGCGCACTCGCCCTGGGGACACTCACCCCCGCTCGCCTCTACGCGCACCAGCACGGCGTTGGACGGCTGAACTGCGCGGAACACGTCGCAACCGGCGACGGCGGCGGCCAGCAGCAGGCCGGTCAGGACGAGGAGGAGCAGGCGTGAACGCATGGCCGGGGGACGCCGGCTCGGCGCTCGTTGTTCCGAGGGGCGGAAGCCAGGCAGAGCCCGGTCACCGCCGAGGCGTATCGTTCCCACATGCCAGCCCATCGCCTCGACCCCGCCGCGCTCGATCGCGCCTTCGCCATTGCCGCCCGCCAGGTGGCGGATGGCACCGTCCCGTTCGTCATCCTCGGCGTCGCCAACGCCGCCGGGACGATCCGCCTGGAGGCCGTGCCGCCGAAGGACGGGGCTCCGCTCGGTTCCGCGGCGGTCTGCCTGCTGGCATCGATCACCAAGCCGATCGTCACCACCGCCGTCATGCGCCTGGTCCAGGATGGCCGCTTCGCGCTGACCGAGCCGCTCGCCACGTGGCTGCCGGACCTGTCCGATGCGGGGCACCCGCCGATCACCGCGTGGCATGTCCTGACCCACACCACCGGCCTCGGCGAGGTGGACACGGAGTTGCTGCTGCTCCAGGGCGCCGATCGCGCGGAGCTTCTGCGACGCACGATCGGGCTCCCGCAGGAGGCAGCGCCGGGGTCGCGGTTCCGATATGCGACCTGCACCTTCGACCTCCTGGCCGAGGCGGTCGAACGCGCGACCGAGACGCCGTTCGAGCAGCTTCTGCGGGCCGAGGTGCTGGACCCGCTGGGCATGGTGGACACGCGGTTCGATCCGCGGGCGGACCTGGCGGCGCGGATGGCGCCGGTCAGGGTGGGCGGCTGGGACAGGGCGGCGCTGACGGAGGCACGGGACCCGGCGATGGCAGAGATGCTGCTCGGCGGGTTCATCGGTCTCCGGATGGCCGGGGGCGGGTTGTGGAGCACGGCAGCCGACCTGCTCCGGTTCGGGCGGGCGATGCTGGGCGGCGGTGAGCTGGACGGCGCGCGCGTCCTGGCGCCGGCCTTCGTGGACCTCATGACGCGCGAGGTCACGGGACCGGGCGGCCTCGGCACCAGCACAGACCGGCTCCTGGACGAGCATTACGCCATCGGCTGGGGGAAGAGAGGCGCGGCGTCACCGGCATCGGCGACCTCCTTCGGGCACGGCGGGATGTCCGGGACGCGCCTCTGGGTCGATCCGGAGCACGACCTCGTCGCCACCTACCTGAGCGGCGTGTGGGGCCTGCCGGAGCAGCCGATCGATGCGGCGCTGAGCGCGGTGTACGCGGCGGTTCGCTGACGATCGCCTGCGCGATCAGCCCGGAGCCGCGAGCAGCGTCTCCACCTCGTCGCGGGACGGCAGGTCTCGCGCACCGCCCGGGCCGGCCACCTTCAGCGCCGCGACCGCGTTGCCCCAGCGGAGCGCCTCGGCGATGGAACGCCCCTCGACGAGGGCCGCGACGAAGCCGCCGTTGAACGCGTCGCCCGCGCCCACGGCGTTGCGGGCCTCCACCCGGAAGCCCGGCACGCGCACCACCGCCCCGTCCGGGGTCCGTGCCAGGACCCCGTCCGCGCCAAGCCTCGCGACGATCGTCCTCCGGTCGCGGCCGAGCGTCTCGAGCGCCGCCTCCACGGACCCCGTCCGAGCCAGCGGAACCAGCTCCTCGTCGCCGTGCCCCAGCACGACATCGGCCAGCGCGATCGCGGCCTCGACCGCCGCGCGCCTGTCGTCGCTCAGGCCCCACAGCTCCACGCGGAGGTTGAGGTCGATGGAGACCGGCACCCCTGCCTCGCGCGCCGCCGCCATGGCGGCGAGGATCGCATCCCGCACCGGTGAGTCGCGCAGGCACATGCCGGTCGTGTGGAGCCAGGCGGCCCCGGCGACGAGGTCCGCGTCCAGGTCCTCGGGGCGGAGCCAGGTGAGGGCGCCGCCGTCGGCCGGCCAGACGAAGAGGGATCGCTCGCTGTCGGGTTCGACGAGCGCGATCACCTGCGCCGTGGACCGGTCCAGCACGACGAGGCCTCGACGGCCGATGCCGAGGGCTTCGAAGTCCCGGGCGATCCACCGGCCGAAGGCGTCGTCGCCGACGGCGCCGGCGAACTCCACGGGAACCCCGAGGCGGGCGAGGGCGGCGGCCGTGTTGCCCGCGGTGCCGCCACCGGTCAGCACCGGTTCACGGAGCGTGCGGGCGGCGCGCGGGAGCGAACGATCCGGGGCGTGGAGGGTGAGATCCACGTTGACGTCGCCCAGGACGACGACGGGGCGCATCACAGGGTCACCGTGCCGGCCCGCTCAGGCGTCCGCCGCGCGGGCGGCGGCGATGAACGCCCGCACCTTGTCAAGGTCCTTCCGGAACCCGCCGCCCTCCAGTGGCCAGTTCGTGTGCGTCAGCGAGTCCACGCCCCACGGACGGACGGCGCGGATCGCATCGCCCACGTTCTCCGCGGACAGCCCGCCCGCCAGGATCACCGGCACCCGGACCGCCTCGACGATCGCCCGGCTGATCGACCAGTCGTGCGTCACCCCGCTCGCCCCGATCCCGGCGATGTCCGGTGCCTGCGTGTCCAGGATCAGGTAGTCCGCGACCGCCGCGTAGGCGCGCGCCTCGTCCACGCTCTCCGGGCCCACGACGGACACCGCCTGCATGATCGGCAGCCCTTGCGGCAGGCGGGCCCGCAGCGCGGCAACCGCCGCGGGCGTGATGTCCCGGGCGAGCGGGCACAGGTGGAGGATCGCCGGGTGGACCGCCTCGACCATCGCGGCGACCTCGTCCGGGTCCGTCCGGACCGTCAGCGCCACGCACCGGGCGCGGTCCCCTACCGCCTCCACGATGCCGCGCATGATCTCGAACGGGATCTCGCCGGGGAGCCCCTGGATGGGCGTCAGGCCAAGGTGGTCAGCGCCGGCGTCGACACAGGCGAGGGCCTCCTCGACGGACTGCATGGTGTAGAGCTGGGTGAACACGCCCGAAAGCGTACGGCGTTCGCGGTGCGGTCGGGCGCGATCCCCGGGTGTGGCGCCAGGAAGCCACGACATCGCCGATCGGGACGAGCCGCCGCCCTTGCGCGGCGGTTCCGTGGCTTCAGGGGCCACGCCTCGAGGAAGCGTGGCACGAGAGTCGCCCACGGGACCACGAAACCGCTGCGGCAACGCCGTCGGTACCACCCTGCGTCGAGATCATGGCCTGGTGGACCCCACCCGCGGGCCAGGTGGGCCACCCGCCGGATGCTCGGACGCGGATGCTCAGACCCCTTGACACCCCGGTACGGCGAGGCGTAGATTCCGTGGCGCTGCACATCTGAGTAATATTCTGCTCATATGAGCGGCACGGCGAAACGACGAAGCGCGGAGGTTGGGTGCTCACAGCGCAGCGCGGTGGGTCGAGCGACACGCGGCTGATGGTGCGCATCGCGCAGATGTACTACCGGATGGATCTCAGCCAGGAACAGATCGGGGAGCGGCTCGGGTTGAGCCGGTTCCGCGTTGGACGCCTGCTGGATCGCGCCCTTCGCGAGGAGATCGTCCGAATCGAGGTTGTCCACCCGGACGCCCGCCTCGTGGACCTCGAGGACGCGCTGGTGGAGCGGTTCGGCCTGCGCGCCGCGGCGGTCGCCGACGTGCCGATGGTGACGTCCGGCGAAGCGGCCGACGATCTGGCCCGCGATGCCGTGGCCGAGGCGGCTGTGGAGCTGCTCGCGGCGCAGCGGCCGACAGGAATCATCGCCGTCTCCTGGGGTCGCACCATGCTCGCCCTCGCCCGCCGCCTGCCGCAGGGCTGGACAAACGCGACCGAGATCGTCCAGCTCAACGGGGCCACCTCGCGGTCCACGCAGCCGACGCGCGCCGGCGAGATCGTGGAACGCTTCGCCGTCACGACCGGTGCGTCGTTCCGGCTCGTCTCGGCGCCCGCGATCGTCGGCAGCCCGGAGCTGCGCCGGGCGCTGGAGCTCGATCCGACGGTGCGCGAGACGCTGGACCTCGCCCGGTCCGCCGCGACGGCGGTGTTCGGGCTTGGGATCCCTGCCGCGGACAGCCCCCACCTCGGCTCCGGCTTCGTGACACCGGACGAGCAGGCGCGCCTGCGGGAGAAGGGCGCCGTGGGCGACGTGATCGGCCGCTTTCTCGACCGCGATGGCAAGATCGCCTGGCCGAAGCTGGACAGGCGGAGCGTCGGCCTGTCCCTGGATCAGCTCCGTCAGACCAGGGTGCGCATGGGCATCGTGGCCGGTGCCGGCCGTGGCCCGATCGCGCTGGCGGCGATCCGCGCCGGGGTGGTCAACCTGCTGGCGACGGACGACGCCACCGCCGAGTGGGTGCTGAACCATGGCTGAGCGCCGGTTGCCGAGCGAGGAGGTCGTTCGCCAGTTCGTGATGCGCGCGCTCGAGAGCGTGGAGGCCGGCAGCGCGCCCGAGCCCGGCCCGGCGACCCCGCCGACGGGCGCCCCCGCCGCGTCCGCCCCTGCCCCCACGCCCGCGTCAATCAACCCCAGGACCGTCGCCATCGGCGCCGACCACGGCGGCTTCGCCCTCAAGGCCGTCCTGGCGAGGCACCTCACGGAACAGGGCTACGGCGTGACCGACTGCGGCACCAACGGCCCGGATGCCGTGGACTACCCGGACTTCGCCCACGTCGTCGCGCGCCTGGTCTCGAGTGGCGCCTGCGCGGCCGGCATCGTCATCGACAGCGCCGGGATCGGCTCCGCGATGGCCGCCAACAAGGTCCCGGGCGTGCGCGCGGCGAACGCCCACGACACCTCGATGGCCCGCAACGCGCGGGAGCACAACTACGCCAACGTGCTGACGCTCGGCGCGCGGATGATCGGCGAGGGCCTGGCCCTCGAGATCGTCGACACCTTCCTCGCCACCCCGTGGGGCGCGGAACGGCACGCCAGAAGGGTCGCGAAGATCACCGACATCGAACAGCGCTACAGCCGCCCCCAGGCAGAGGAACCCCGATGACCGCCCCGCCCGACGACCGCGCCCAGCTCATCGAGGCGATCACGCGCCAGGTCATGGCGATGCTCGCGGGCGCCGCCGGTCCCAGCGCCACCGGCACGCCGGGCCTGGACTGCGCCACCTGTTCCGGCGGCTGTGCGGCGCGCTGCGCGCCCAGGGTGGCCGAGGTGGTCGCCGGCGGTGCGTCGCGCGTCAGCTACAGCGGGGAGGCGGGCCATGTCCCGCTCAATCTGGCGAAGTACATCGACCACACCCTGCTCAAACCCGACGCCACCGCCGCCGACATCGACAGGCTGTGCGCCGAGGCCGAGCAGCACGGCTTCGCGTCGGTCTGCATCAACCCGGTCTGGGTCTCCCGCGCCGCGAAGATCCTCAAGGGCACGGGCGTCGCGGTCGCATCGGTCATCGGCTTCCCGTTCGGCGCCACGATCACCGAGATCAAGGCCCACGAGACGCGCCAGGTGATCCGGGACGGCGCCCGCGAGATCGACATGGTGATCAACGTCGGGGCGCTCAAATCCGGCATGCTCGACCTGGTCCGCGAGGACGTCGCCCGGGTCTCGGATGCCTGCCACGAGTCGGGCGCCATCAACAAGGTGATCATCGAGGCCGCGCTCCTGACGGACGCGGAGAAGGTGATCGCGTGCCGGCTGGCGAAGGACGCCAAGGCCGATTTCGTGAAGACCTCCACCGGCTATGCCTCCGGCGGCGCCACCGTGTTCGACGTCGCGCTGATGCGCGAGGCGGTGGGACCGCGGATCGGTGTCAAGGCCGCGGGAGGCATCCGGACCAAGGACGATGTCGAGGAGATGATCGCCGCGGGGGCGACCCGGATCGGGGCGTCGGCCGGGGTCAAGATCGTGACGGGAGCAGGTGAGACCAGTGGCAGGTATTGATCTTCGCGCGTACGTCTTCCTGGACAGCCTCCAGGCGCAGTACGCCGCGTTCCTGGGCACCGTGGCGCAGGGCTTCCTGCCGCTGCCCAACGATGCCTCGCTGTACATCGAGGTCTCTCCGGGCATCGAGATCAACCGGCTGACCGACATCGCGCTCAAGTCCACCTCGGTCAAGCCGGGCATGCAGATCATCGAGCGGTACTTCGGCCTGCTCGAGATCCACTCGCCCTCGCAGGCGGAGGTCCGGGCCGCAGGGGCCGCGATCCTGACCGAGCTCGGCCTGTCCGAGACCGACCGGATCAAGCCCAGGATCCTGTCCAGCCAGATCATCCGCCGGATCGACGACCACCAGGCCCAGCTGATCAATCGCACCCGGCACGGCCACATGATCATCGGCGGGCAGACGCTCTACGTCCTTGAGATGGAGCCCGCGGCGTACGCGCCCCTGGCCGCCAACGAAGCGGAGAAGGCCGCCAGGATCAACATCCTCGAGGTCCGGTCGTTCGGCTCCATGGGCCGCGTGTACCTGGGCGGCGAGGAGCGGGACATCGACGTCGGCTGGCGAGCGGCGGTGGCCGCGATCGAGGGCATCGACGGGCGCGACGCAAAGGCGTAATCGACAACGACAACCCCCGCCGGCCGTCCGGCCGGCGGGACAGGCACACAGCGGAGAGGGTCCGATGGCAGACGCACTGGGAATGATCGAGGCTCGCGGGTTCGCCGCGGTCGTCGAGGCGGCGGACGCGATGGTCAAGGCCGCCAAGGTCGAGCTGGTGAACTACGAGAAAACGGGCGGCGGGTACGTGACCGCCGTGGTGCGCGGCGATGTGGCCGCGGTCAAGGCCGCCGTGGAGGCGGGCGCTCGCAGCGCCGCCAAGGTGGGCGAGGTCGTGGCGACCCACGTGATCGCGCGGCCGCACGCCAACGTCGACACCGTGCTGCCGCTGGGCCGCGCGGACGAGGCGAAGGCCGAGCTCGGCTGACCGGCCCCGTCAACGGACCCCCGGGGGGCGGTCGTCATCGGCCGCCCCCGCGACCAGGCCTTGGACAGGCCGGAGAGGAACCCGATGCTTCTCGGACGAATCGCCGGCACGGTCGTCGCGACCCGCAAGGAACCCCTGATGGAGGGGTGGCGGCTCCTGATCGTGCAGCAGCTCGGCGCGGACAACCGCCCGACGGGCGGCTATGTCGTGGGCGTCGACACGGTCGGCGCCGGCGTGGGCGAGGTGGTGCTCTACGCGAGCGGCTCCTCTGCGCGCCAGACGGAGGTCACCAGGGACCGCCCGTGCGACGCGGTGATCATGGCCATCGTCGACACGTTCGAAGTCGGCGGCACGGAGGTCTACCACAAGTAGCGTGATGGACGAACGCGAGATCGCAGACATCATCGACCGGGTACGCCGGCGCGTCGGCTCGCCCGACCCCGGTGCCGGCCGGCGTATGGCAGTCCAGGCCGAGCTCGCCGCTCCTGCGACAGGCGCGGTGGGCGACGGCGTGTTCGCGCGCCTCGACGATGCCGTGGCGGCCGCGTCGGCGGCGTTCAACTCCACCCGCCTGGAGCTGGACCAGCGGAAGGTGATCATCGAGGCCGTCCGGCGCGCCGCCCTGGACCAGGCGGAGATGCTCGCCCGGCTGGCCGTCGAGGAGACGGGTCTCGGCCGGGTGGACGACAAGACCATCAAGAACCGGCTGGTCGCCTCCAAGGCACCCGGGCCCGAGGACCTCGAGGTCCAGGCCGTCTCCGGCGCCCGCGGGATGATGATCACGGAGTTCGCGCCGTTCGGCGTGATCGGTGCCATCACACCCGTGACCAACCCAGCGGCCACGGTCCTCAACAACGCCATCAGCATCGTGTCCGCGGGCAACGCGGTGGTGTTCAACGCCCATCCGTCCGCGCGCCGCACGTCCAACGCCACGGTCCGGATGGTCAACCGCGCGATCATCGCGGCCGGCGGTCCGCCCAACCTCGTCACCTCCACCGCAGAACCCACCATCGAGAGCGCCCGAGCGTTGATGGCCCACCCGGACGTCCGCGTGCTGCTGGTCACCGGCGGCCCCGGCGTCGTCCGCGAGGCCCTGCGGACCGACAAGCGCGCCATCACCGCCGGCCCCGGCAACCCGCCCGCCGTGGTGGACGAGACCGCCGACGTGGACAAGGCCGGCGCCGACATCGTGCGGGGCGCGTCCTTCGACAACAACATTGTGTGCACCGATGAGAAGGTGGTCATCGTCGTCTCGTCCGTCGCCGACCGACTCGTCCGCTCGATGGCCCAGAACGGCGCCTACGTCCTGGCCGAGCACGAGCTGCGGCGGCTGGAGCGGGTGATCTTCACGGAGCTCGGCGCGCCCGGGAAGCCCGGACACATGAACCCGGCCTGGATCGGCCGCGACGCGGTGCGGATCCTGGCGGAGATCGGGGTCCGGCCGGCGGTGGAGCCGCGGCTGCTGGTCGCCGAGGTGCCCGCGGACCACAGCCTGGTCTGGACCGAGCAGATGCTGCCGGTGCTGCCGGTGGTCCGGGTCCCGGACGTCGGCGCGGCGATCGACCTGGCGGTCCGCGCGGAGCACGGGTTCCGCCACACGGCTTCCATCCATTCCACCAACGTGGAGACGATCACCCGGATGGCGCGGGCGATGAACTGCTCGATCTTCGTCGCCAACGGGCCCAACTTCACCGGCCTCGGCGAAGGCGGCGAGGGCTTCGCGACGGTGTCCATCGCCAGTCCCTCGGGCGACGGCATGACCCGGCCCCGGACGTTCTCTCGAGAGCGTCGGGTCACCGTCGTCGGCGCGCTGCGGATCGTCTGACGATGCCGACCCGTCGCGCCACCGCCCTGCCTGTCCCCGCCGTCGCCACCGCCCTGCCTGTCCCCGCCGTCGCCCCCGACCCGCTGCAGCCCGCCGTCGCCCTGCTGGAGTTCGACTCCATCGCCGTGGGCATCGAGGCGGGCGATGCCATGGCCAAGCGCTCCCCCATCGACGTCCTCCGCAGCGGGACGATCCACCCCGGCCGATACCTGGTGCTGGTCGGCGGGGCCGTGGGCGACGTGGAGGAGGCGTTCGCGGCCGGGCGCGAGATCGGCGGGCCGTGCCTGCTGGACACGGTGTTCCTGCCCAACGTGCATGCACAGGTGGTCGCCGCGCTGCGTGGTGCGCGCCGAACTGGCGCGGGTGAGGCGCTGGGCATCATCGAGACCGAGACCGTGGCCTCCGTCATCAGCGCCGCGGATGCGGGCGTGAAGGGCGCGAAGGTGCAGATCCTGGACCTGCGCCTGGGCGATGGTCTCGGCGGCAAGGGCTACCTCCTGTTCGACGGCTCGGTGTCCGATGTGGAGGCCGCCGTGGCCATCGCGTGCGAGCGGGTCACGGACGTGGCCGCGGGCGCACAGCCCGGCACGCGGGCACCGATCTCACGGGTCATCTCGCAACTCCACCGGGAGATGCGCCACGAGCTGGAGGCGGACCCACGGTTCCGCGCCCGGATCGCCGGCCCGGAGGCGTAGTGGCGTGCAGCTGGCGCGCGTGATCGGGACCGTGGTGGCAACGGTGAAGGCCCCCGGGCTGGACGGCGTCCGGCTGCTGATCGTGCAGCCGCTCACCAAGAAGCTGGAGCCTGTCGGGACCGCGGTGGTGGCGGCCGATGCCGTGCACATGGCCGGGCCCGGGGAGCTGGTCTACATCGTGGGCGCCCGCGAGGCGGCGGAGGCGATGGAGGACCGGTTCGCGCCGGTTGACCACGCGATCGTCGGGATCGTGGACGCGGTGGAACCGATCCCGGGCGCCGGGCGATGAAGCTCGCGCGGGTGGTGGGCACGGTCGTGTCCACGATCAACTCCCCGATCTTCGAGGACCGGACGCTGCTGCTGTGCGACCTGGTCGAACCGACCGGGGTTGCGTCCGGCGGCTACCTGATCGCCGTGGACACGGTGGGCGCCGGTGCGGGCGAGCTGGTGCTGATCCTGGACGAGGGGACGTCCGCCCGCCAGATCGTGGGGGCGGCGCACGGCCCGCTGCGCACGGTCGTGGTGGGCATCGTGGACGCGGTCGAGGGGCCGGCGGTCGAGGGGCCGGCATCGGCGAAGCCCGCTGGGGCCGCGAAGGCGAAGCCGGCGGCGCGCCGGACGGAGGGTCCTTCCTCGAACGGCTGATCACCCCCATGCTCGCAACGCACGGAAACGGGCGTGTCTCGACAGGGGCATGCGTGGCACGCACGGGACGGACGCCATCAGGCCCTCCTGAGCCCAATTCCGGGGCGTCGTCGTGCGCCGCAGGCATCGACTCGTCGGCAGGGGTCTGAGTTCGTGCGTGGCACGCACGAGGAGCCCGGCGGCTCGCCCCGCCCGGTCACCCGCGTCACGATACCCTTGCCGGCGAACCACCCAGGAGGAACCATGTCCGCATCCGATCCGGCGGCCGAAGCCCCGGCCACGACCCGCGAGGCGCTCCTCGTCCAGCACGCCGAGGCTCGCCGGCGCCGCAACGCCGCGGAGCCCGGCGGCCCCGAGTGGGAGCACGCCTCCGCCGAGGTTGGCCTCATCGAGATCGAGATCGCCCGCATCGAGCGGACGGTGGACCCGCCGCTGGCCTGACCCGCGGCGCCGGACCCGGCTCACCTGACGACGGGCAGACTGCAGGCCCCTGGGCAGGCCCTGAACGCTCGGGCGATCGCGCTGCTATCGTTCGGCCCGATGGACGGCGTCGTGCTCGTACTGAACCAGAACTACGAGCCGCTGAACGTGTGCAACATCCCGCGGGCGTTCCGGCTGGTCTTCGGCTTCAAGGCTGAGGTCATCGAGTACGACCACGCCGAGATCCGGACGGTGCGCACCACGTACCGCGCCCCGTCGGTGATCCGCCTCCAGCACCACATCCGCCGCCCGCGACCGCGCGTCAAGCTCACCCGTCGCGAGGTCTTTGCCCGGGACCGCCACACCTGCCAGTACTGCGGCCGCCAGGCGCACGACCTCACCCTGGACCACGTGATCCCGCGCCATCGCGGCGGATCCCACACCTGGGAGAACCTGGTCGCCGCCTGCAAGGCCTGCAACCATCGCAAGGGCGGCCATACCCCCGAAGAGGCGCGCCTCCGGCTGGTCCGCCCGCCGTTCGAGCCCCGCAGCGACGTCTACTCGCTGTTCATCCCTTACCTTGAGGACGACCGGAACGAGGCCTGGCGGGACTACCTGTTCCTCGGTCGGAACTAGCGGCGGTGGCCGCACCGGCGGACCTCGGCCACATCGTCCCGGTGACCGCGCACGCCGTCCTGGACCACCTCCACGCCGCCGGCCACGCCGCGTTCATCGTCGGCGGCTCGCTGCGCGACGCCCTGCTCGGCCGGACTCCCGCCGACTGGGACATGGCCACGGACGCCCGCCCGGACCGCCTCATCGCCCTGTTTCCGGGCGCCATGTACGAGAACCGCTTCGGGACCGTGGCCGTCCGCCGCGGCGACGACGTGTTCGAGATCACCACGTTCCGCACCGAGCACGAGTACGCGGACTTCCGCCGCCCGCACCGGGTGGAATTCGGCGACGACATCGGCGAGGATCTCGCCCGTCGCGACTTCACGGTGAACGCGATGGCCTGGGGCCGCCCGGGATCGGGGATTGGCGCGCCCGGTCCCGTGGGAGCCAGCCTCGTGGATCCGTTCGGTGGCCGGGCCGACCTCGAGACGGGCTCGCTGCGGGCGGTCGGCGATCCCGACTCCCGCTTCCGCGAGGACGCCTTGCGCATGGTGCGCGCCGTCCGCCTGGCGGCGACCCTCGAGTTCACGATCGAACCCGTCACCCTCGCCGCCATCGGCCGCAATGCGGCGCTGGTTGCGCACCTGTCGCACGAGCGCGTTGGCGCGGAGCTGGCCAAGCTGCTGGCGGCACCCCGCCCGTCGGTTGGACTCCGGCTGGCCCAGGAGACCGGCCTGCTGGCGGTGATCTCGCCCGAGCTCGCGGCCCAGCGCGGAATCCCGCAGAACAAGGTGCCGGGCGAGGACCTCTGGGACCATACGCTGCGGACGGTGGACGCGGTTGCGGCCGATCGGCCCGTGGTCCGGCTCGCCGCCTTCCTCCATGACATCGGCAAGCCGGCAACGCTGACGGACGGACACTTCCCGCATCACGAGACGGTGGGCTCGCACCTCGCCGCCGCGCTGCTCCGGCGCCTCCGCTACCCCCGCACAGCGGCCGACGAGGTGGTCCACCTGGTCCGTCACCACATGTTCCACGCGGACCCGACGCTCAGCGACGCAGCCATCCGCCGGTTCATCAAGCGGATCGGCGCGGGCAACCTGGACGCCCTGTTCGCCCTCCGCACGGCCGATGACATCGGCAGCGGGTCGGAGCCCGACGATCCCGCCTCTCTGGCGTTCCGGGCCCGGATCGACGCGGAGCTGGCGGCCGCGGCCGCCCTGGACCGCTACGCCCTGGCCATCGACGGGGACGACCTCATGGCCGAGCTGGGCCTCGTGCCGGGACCGCGGCTCGGACGCCTGATCGACGCCCTCGTGGAGCAGGTGATCGCCGACCCTGCGCTCAACGAGCGGGGCTCGCTCCTGCTGCTCGCGCAGGGCATGCTTGCGGACATGTACGAGGACGCCGGCGACCGAGGCGGGACGTGATCGAGCTGCTGCTCCAGGCGGAGCGCGCCATCACGATGGGCATGCTGGACCAGGCGGAGCGGCTGTACCGGCAGGCGGCCGACGCGGACCCGAGGAACTCCATCGCAGTCGTCGGGCTGGCGCGGGTGGCGCTCGAACGCGCCGATGACGCGGGGGCGCTGCAGGAGGCGCGTCGGGCGCTGGCGATCGATCCGCAGAACGTCGCGGCGTCGCGGCTGGTGGCGCGACTGGAGGAGGTGCTCGCCTACCGCGGCGAGAGGCTGCCGGCGGCCGAAGCGGTCGCGCCGGCCGACGATGGTGCCGATGGTGAAGCCGGCAGCAGACCCGAGACGGCCGCGGGACCCGAGACGGCCGCGGGACCCGAGACGGCCGCGGGACCCGAGTGGGCCGCCGAACCCGTGGCCGCCGAACCCGTGGCCGCCCCGACGCGTCGCCGCAGCCTCGTCGATCGCCTGCTCCGGAGGAACCACCCGTGAAGGTCCTGGTCACCGGCGGAGCCGGGTACGTCGGCGGCGTCTCCGTGGACGCGCTCCTGGCCGCCGGCCACGACGTCGTCGTCCTGGACGACCTCTCCACCGGCCACGCCGCGACCGTCAACCCGGCCGCGCGCCTGGTGACCGGCTCGTACGGCAACGAAGCCTCCACCCGTGCGCTGCTGGAGGGCGAGCACGTGGACGCCATCCTCCACTGTGCCGCCAGGTCCCTCGTCGGGGAGAGCGTCCAGGACCCGGCGAGGTACTACCGCGACAACGTCGCCGGCGGCGTGGCGCTCCTCGAGGCGGCCCGAAGTGCCGGCGTGCGGCGCCTGGTCTTCTCCTCCACGGCCGCCGTGTACGGCTCCCCGGAGACCACGCCCATCCCGGAGGACGCGCCGCTCCGTCCGATCAACGCCTACGGCGAGACCAAGCGCACGTTCGAGGGCGCGCTCCACTGGTACGCCGGCGCGTACGGGTTCCGGAGCGTGATCCTGCGCTACTTCAACGTGGCCGGCGCCACGCCGCGCCTGGGCGAGGTCCACCGCCCGGAGACGCACCTCATCCCCAACGTGCTGTCGGCGGCGGACGGCGGAGCCCCGCTGATGCTCTTCGGCGAGGACTACCCCACCCCGGACGGCACCCCGATCCGCGACTACATCCACGTCGCCGACCTGGCCGATGCCCACCTGACGGCGCTCGAAGCCACGGCCCCGGGCGATCCCCGGACGGGCCCGACCACGGGCCTGGCCGGCGGCGGAGCCATGCCCGCGACCCCGGTGGTCTGCAACCTGGGCACGGCCGGCGGCTTCTCGGTCCGTGAGGTGCTGCGGGCCGCCGAGGCCGTCGTCGGCCGGCCCATCCCGCACACCGTGGGCCCGCGCCGGGCCGGCGATCCGCCCGTGCTCGTGGCAGCCACGGGGCGGGCGCGCGAGATCCTGGGCTGGGTCCCGCGCCGCTCCACGCTGCCGGAGATGATCGGCTCGGCCTGGGCGTGGCGGCGGGCCCACCCCGCGGGCTACCGGGACTAGCGCCGATCCCCGAGCGGGGCCCGGTCGGGGGCCATGCGCGGCGGTGGCGCATCGGCAGCGGGCCCGCCTCCGCTTCCGCCGGGTACCTCGCCGGAGCCAGCCCAGCGATCGCTCACGGGCCACACCAGCCACAGGCCGATCAGCATCGTCACGATCAGGCTCAGGATGGCGACCTGGTACGCCCCGACCCCCAGCGGGCCCAGGAGCAGGAACACGATCGCGCCGTAGACCGCCTGCCCGATCACCTGGGACGCCTTGCCCACCAGCCCGTAGATACCGAAGAACTCGCCCACGCGCGCCGGCGGGGAGAGTCGCACCATGAACACCCGGTCCGCCACCTGGACACCGCCGAGCCCCGACCCGAGGATCGCCCCGGCGACGAGGAACAGCCCGAAGCCTGCCGTCGTGGGGACCGGACCGCCGGTCACAGGGTCCGTGGCGTTGAGCGACAGCGAGACAACCCCGAGGACGAGGCCGACCGCCCAGCTGATCAGCACCGTGATCAGCGTCCGCCGCGGGCCGAACCGGTCGCTCATCCAGCCCCAGGCGAAGGACATGAGGATCGCGACGAGGGTCAGCGACAGCAGGACCATGTTCGCCGTGGCGGGCGTCAGCCCCACCGCCTCGACCGCGACCACGCTCATGACGACGATGAGCGTGTTGACGGCGTCGGAGTAGAAGAACCGGCCGAGCAGGAACCGGGGCAGGCCCGGAACCTCCTTCGCGTGGGCGATGGTGGCGCCGAGTTGCCGCCACGAGGCAAGGACGACGCCGACGGTCAGGCGCTCGGCATTCGGGTCGGGGCGCTCCCGGACGATCACGAAGACCGGGATCGAGAACAGGGCGAACAGCAGCGCGGCGAGCGGGAAGCGCGCCTCCACCGGGACGTCGAAGAAGAAGATCAGGAGCCCGACGAAGACGGTGCCGCAGTACCCGATCGCCGTGCCGGTCCCGCTCAGGCGGCCGCGGGTCTCGGGGGTGCTGACAAGCTTGATCGAGGCGTCGTAGTAGATGAGGGCGGCCTGGTAGGCGAAGTTCGCGATGACGAACAGCAGCACGCCCAGGAGCGGTCCGCTCAGGCCGATCAGGGCCGTGGGCGCGATGCACAGCGCCGTGAACGCCAGTAGGAACGGGAGCCTCCGCCCGCCCCGGTCCGAGAGCGCCCCGAGGACCGGTGACACGATCGCGTTGAGGCCGACGCTCAGGATGACCACGATGCTCAGGACCGCCTGACCCGTGGCGGCGCCGAAGCGGGCGTCATCGGTGAGCCACAGGCCGATGGCCCCGGACACGATTGCGAACGAGAAGATCGTGTTCGCGAAGTCGTACAGCGTCCAGGCACCCTGGGCGGTGCGCCTGAGGTTGGGATCGGCCTGCGGGGTCGCCGTCATCAGCAGTGCCTCAAGGTGGATGTCCCGGGGCGGGACCGCCCCGATGCCCGGGATCATAGGCGGTCGCCCCTCGCCGTTTCGCGTGGATCGGCAGCGGCGCGATAGGATCCGGCCATGGCGGACCACCCCTCTCCCCGCGAGGTCGCGGCGGCCTGGCAGCCCGAGCGGGCGGGCCGGCGTTCGCCGAAGGACCTCCGTGATGCCATCGTGGAGCCCGAATGGGGCGGTGTTCGCGTGGCCGCGTCCCTGGCCACCGACGACGCCTCGCTGTGGCGCGACGGGGTCGAGGTGCCGGTGCCGGACGAGCTGCTTGCGGCGCTCGTGGCCGCCTTCTGCGCCGGGGACGCCGTGGTCGAGGGGCACGTGACCACGATGGCGCTCCAGTCCGGCGAGGTTGCCCAGCCCGCGATGCGCGCCGTGGAGCGCCCGTCGCTCCTCATCCCGCGGGCCCTCCGCAAGAGCGTGCGGGACGACCCGTTCGTGCAGGCGCGGGAGCACCAGGCCCGGACCGCGGCGATCGAGCCGGCCGTGCGCGAGGCCCTGGAGCGCGGCGAGCGCCACGCGTTCGTGGCCACGGACCTGCTGTGGCTGGACGGCGAGTCCCTGGTGGACGTGCCGCTCCTGGAGCGGAAGCGGCACCTGGAGACCATCCTGGAGCCGTCGTACCTCGTCCGGGTGACGCCGTTCGTCCAGCCGTCGGCCGTCACGACGCAGGTGACGTGGGGGACGCTCGGCTTCCGGGAGCTCACGCACCGGGCGGTGAACGGCGGCTACCTGGCCGGTCAGGAGAACCCGGGCCGCGCGGTGGCGCGTCCGCCGCAGGGGCCGCTCGGTCCTGCGAAGGGGCCGGTCTCCCCGCGGTAACCGGGGCCACGCGGGTGCTCGCGGCGGTGCGGCCTGCCACGGTTGCGCGAGTGCCCGCTCCATGGGTGCATGCGCAGGCCAGGGTCACCAGCGCGACGCCGCTACCCGCTCGGTGCATGCATGGGAAGTCGGGGTCGGGCGTCATCGGGAACACCCGTGTCACGGGTGAGTGAGAGGCCGGTCGCGCCTGCGGCCCGCAACCCTTCGGACCGTTCCCTGCCGATGGTGGTAGGGTGACCACGTGCCCCCGACGACCCTGACGCCCGCCATCCGGGAAGAGATCGCCCGGCTCGGGCGCGCCGACATCATGGTCGGCATCCCGAGCTTCAAGAACGCCGCGACCATCGGCTACGTGGTCCGCGCGGCGCATGCCGGGCTGGTCCAGTACTTCCCGGACCACAAGCCCGTGCTGGTGAACTCGGATGCCGGGTCGCCGGACGGCACCGGGCGCGTGGTCATCGAGACCGAGCCGCCGGACTATGTGGAATCGATCCTCCTCGTCCGGCCGACCAACCGCCTGGACCGTGTCACCCTCACCTACCCGGAGATCGACGGCGTCGGCGGCAAGGGCGCGGCCCTGCGGACGATCTTCGAGATCGCGGCCGCCCTGGAGGTCCAGGCGCTGGTCGTCGTGGACAGCGACCTGCGCAGCATCGTCCCCGAGTGGATCGAGCTGCTCGCCGGGCCGATCCTCAAGGGCGGCTACGACTACGTCGCCCCGCTCTACGCCCGCCACAAGTACGACGGGACGATCACCAACACCGTCACCTACCCGCTCACCCGGGCGCTGTACGGCCACCGGATCCGCCAGCCGATCGGCGGCGACTTCGGCGTCAGTGGAGACCTCGTCCGACACTACCTCTCGCTCGACGACTGGACCGAGGACGTCAGCAAGTTCGGCATCGACATCTGGATGACGACATCCGCCATCACCGGCGGCTACGCGGTCTGCCAGGCCCGCCTGGGGGCCAAGGTCCACGACCCCAAGGACCCGGGCTCGGACCTCGGGCCGATGTTCCGCCAGGTGGTGGGCACGATCCTGCGTCTGGCCACCGCCCACGCCGACGCGTGGCGGAACGTCCGCGGCAGCCATGACGTACCGGCGTACGGCTTCGAGCGGATCGTGGACCCACCGCCGCTCGAGGTGAACTCGATCCGCCTGCTCTCGGAGTTCCACGCCGGATCGCTGACCATGGCCGACACCTGGCGCCGCACCATGGACCCGGCGAACGCGGAGGCGGTCCTGGTGCTGGCGAAAGAGGCGGGCGAGCTGGCCGATGCCGCGTCGCGTCGCCTGGGCCTGGGCGGCGAGAGCGGGACGGCGCACCCTTCCACGCTGGAGATGGCCGAGGCCCTGGCGAGCTTCCACTTCCCCGACGACCTGTGGGCGCGGGTGATCTACGACCTGGTGCTCGCGACGCGGCGCGGGGGCGTCGACGCGGCCCAGCTGGTGGCAGCGCTCGTCCCGATCTACTTCGGCCGGGTGGGGAGCTTCGTGATCGAGAACCGCAACCTCACGACCGCCGACGCCGATGAGCGCGTCGAGCGCCAGGCCCGCGAGTTCGAGCTGCTCAAACCGTACCTCGTGGAGCGCTGGAACGCGCTGGAGGCCGAACTTGCGGCGGCCGGGGTTCGCTGGCCCGGGGAGCCGTCCGCGGCCGACGAGGATCAGGAGCCCGGGGAAGGGCACGCGTGAGCGGCGAGCCCCTGCCGGCGCGGATCCTGATCCCGGTCGCCAACCCGCTCACCGCGGAGGAGCTGATCCGGATCGGCGCGTCCCTGCTGGAGCCGCGGACCGGCGAGCTCACGGCACTCGGAATCGTGGAGGTGCCCGAGGGCATGCCGCTCTCCGAGGGCGCCACCCGGGCCCGCCAGGCGCGGCGCCTGCTCCAGAAGGTCCTGGACTACGTCCCGGAAGGGACCACCATCCACCCCCTGGTGCGGATCGGGCGGCACGCGTCCGCGGGAATCGTGGAGGCGGCCGCGGAGCAGGAAGCGGACCTCATGATCTTCGGCTGGGGCGGCAAGTCCGGGCCGAACCGGGAAGCCGGCGCGTCCGTGATCTCGCCCACCATCGACGAGGTGGTCCGCGAATCGCCCTGCGACATCGCCGTGGTCAAGCAGCGCGGCGCCCGCGAGATCCGCCGGATCCTGGTCCCCGTCCGCGGTGGGCCCCACGCGGAGCTGGCGCTCCGCTTCGCGGACGCCCTCGCGCACCGGCACGGCGCCACCGTCGCCGTCATGCACCTGGTCCCCGCCGGCGTCACCGAGGCCGTCCGCGCCCAGGCCGAGCACGCGCTGGCCGCGTTCGCCCGCCAGCACGTGACCGCCCGTTCCGAGCCGATCCTGCGCGAGACGCGGAATGTCCGGACCGCCATCCTGCGCGAGGCCGAGCACGCAGACCTGGTGGTCATGGGGGCATCCGCGCCGCCGGGGGAACCCGGCACGTCGCTGTTCGGCGCCCTCCCGGAGGCCATCGCCCAACGCGCGAAGCCGTCGGTCATCGTGGTCAAGACGAGGGAGCCGATCGGACGCCAGACGTTCGAGCAGCTGGCCCAGCGCGCCGAGACCCTGGCCGCGGCCGACCGGGCCGCGGAGGAGTCACGGGCGGTGCCCGCCCGCGTGGAGCGCTGGTTCGCGGAGGCGAACTTCCACCACAGCGAGTTCGCGGACCTCGCCCGGCTCACCGCGCTCAAGGAGAAGCAGGGCGTCACGGTCAGCCTCGTGCTGCCGGCGCTCAACGAGGCCGAGACGATCGGGCTGATCGTCCGCCGCGCCATCCGCGAGATGCAGGAGCGCTATCCGCTGCTGGACGAGATCCTCGTCATCGACTCCGCGTCCACGGATGACACCCGCGCGATCGCCGAGGCCGAGGGCGCCCGCGTGGTCCAGCACCCGGACGTCCTCGCCCGGTACGGCTCGTTCCGGGGCAAGGGCGAGGCGCTCTGGAAGTCCCTCTACGAGACGACCGGCGACATCGTGGTCTGGGCGGACACCGACGTCCGCAACTGGCACCACCGGATGGTCTACGGGACGCTCGGACCGCTGCTCGTGGAACCGCGGCTGCAGTACGTGAAGGGCTACTACCAGCGCCCGATCGTGGAGGCCGGCGTCCTCAAGGAGGGCGGCGGGGGACGGGTGACGGAGCTGGTTGCGCGGCCGCTCATCAACCTGTTCTTCCCGGAGCTCTCCGGTTTGATCCAGCCGCTGTCCGGCGAGTACGCCGGCCGGCGCACGCTGCTGGAGCAGATCCCGTTCTTCACCGGGTATGCGGTCGAGATCGGCCACTTGATCGACGTCGCCGAGCGCGCGGGCCTGGGCGGGCTGGGACAGGTGGACCTGGAGCGCCGGGTGCACCGGAACCAGGAGCTGGAGGGGCTGTCGCGGATGTCGTTCGTGATCCTCCAGGCCGTGATGAAGCGGCTGGAGGAGCGGCGGCGCGTGCGCCTGTTCGCGGAGCTGGGCTCGACGATGAAGCTGCCGCGCTCCGGGCGGGGCCGGCTGTCCCTGGAGGTCCAGGAGCTGGCCGATCACGAGCGCCCGCCGATCATCCGGATCCCGGAGTACCTGGAGAAGCGCCGGGGGGTGGCGGTCGACCGCGATGCCGTGGACTGAGCCCGTGCGCCGGACGCACGGAATCCGGCCTCCGCCGTCGCGCTCGTGCGTCGTGCGCACGGCGACGACGGCGAGTGCCACTCGCAGCGGCTTCGCAGCGCCGTCCTCGTGCGTGGCACGCACCGTCCCGACACCTCGCGCCCGAATCCGTGCGTGGCACGCACGGCGGGTAACCGGATTCGCCGCCGACTGATGGATGACCGACGGCTCCGCGTCCTCGTTGCGCCGGACTCGTTCAAGGGCAGCCTCACCAGCGTCGAGGTCGCCCGGGCCATCGCCGCCGGCTGGCACCGCGCTCGTCCGGCCGACGAGGTGCGCCTGGCCCCACTCGCGGACGGTGGCGAGGGCACGCTCGTCGCGATCGAGGCGGCCGGCGGCTGGCAGTGGCGCGAGACGGACGCCCACGATCCCCTCGGCCGCCCGATTCGGGCCCGCTGGCTGGCGCGCGAAGACGGACGCGCCGCCGTCATCGAGATGGCCGCCGCGTCCGGCCTGTCCCGGTTGGCGGCCACGGAACGCGACGCCGTGAACGCCACCACCGACGGGACCGGCGACCTGCTCCGAGCGGTGCTGGACGCGGGGATCCGGGACATTGCGATCGGGATCGGCGGCAGCGCCACCACGGACGGCGGCGCGGGATTGCTCCGGGCGCTGGGCGCCAACGTCAGGGAGGACCTGGCATCGGTGGACCTCGCCGGCCTGGACCCGCGCCTCGCGGGGACAAGCCTCCGGGTCGCATGCGACGTGTCCAACCCGCTCCTCGGCCCTGACGGGGCGGCCGCCGTCTACGGGCCGCAGAAGGGAGCGACGCCGGCGTTCGTGGCCCTCCTGGATGCCCGCCTGACGCGCTTCGCCGACGCTCTTGAGGCCGCAACCGGCCATCGTGAGCGCGACACGCCGGGTGCGGGGGCTGCGGGCGGCCTGGGCTTCGGGCTCCTGTGCCTGGCCGGACATTTCGCCTCGCTGCGCCTGGAGCCGGGAATCGATCTCGTCATGGCAGAAGCGGGCTTTGACCTCGCGCTGCAGGCTGCCGATCTCGTCATCACCGGCGAGGGCCGGATCGACGCGCAGACCGCCTTCGGCAAGACCGCCCTCGGCGTCGCGAGGCGGGCCCGGGCGGCCGGGGTGCCGTGCATCGCCATCGGCGGTGGGGTGACCCCGGACGGGATCGAGGCGCTCGGCGCCATGGGCGTCACGGTGGTACCGGTGAGCGAGGGGCCGCAGACCGTGGAGCAGGCGATGACCGCCGGCGCCGCACCCGTGGAGCGGTGTGCCGAACGGATCGCGCGGCTGGTGTCTCTCGGCGGCACGGAGATGCGGATCGAGCGCACTCGACAGGGTCCCTGACACCTGGGGCCCTGACCCCTGGGGCCCTGAAGCCCGGAGCGAAGGCCGCCCTACTCGATGCGTCGCCCGCGTGGCAAGGCGTCCACGGCCAAAGCTCGAGTGCCTCCACGTGGGCGGGCCTCACGGCCCGGAAGTGGCGCTGGTCGAGCGTCGCGACCTTCGGCTCGCCCAGGCGCTCGGCAAGGGCCACGACGCTTGCATCGACGGTGCCGAGGGAGGAATCCGCGTCGCGAGCCTGAAGCACGCGGCAGCGGGCGCGATCCGCGCCCGTCGGCGGCTCCATGCGGTAGACGCCCGCGAGCAGGTCGTCGAGGCAACCGGACTGACCAACCCTGTCTGAACAACCCGCGACACGGAGTTGGAACGGAACTTGACTAAGTCCATTCGACTAAGTCAGGATAGAGACATGACGGTCGTGAATGTCCACGAGGCGAAGACCCACCTCTCGCGCCTGCTCGAGCGCGTCGAGCGCGGCGAACGGATCGTGATCGCGAGGGCGGGCCGGCCGGTCGCCATCCTCCAGGGGATCGAAACGCCACCGCAGCGGATGCCGGGCCACGACCGGGTCGTGATCCACGACGACTTCGATGATCCCCTGCCGGAGTTCGCGGACTACCTGGGGACGGTGGACGCGTCGCCGGAGAGCCGGCGGTGAGGGTCATCCTCGACACCCGGGCCTTCCTGTGGTGGGTCTCTGGCGCAGACCGGCTCACCGCCCGCGCTCGCGCGATGGTCGCGGATCCCGGGACCGAGGTGCTCCTGAGCGTGGCGTCTGCGTGGGAGATCGCGATCAAGAGCGCGACGGGGCGCCTCGAGCTTGAGGGACCCGCGGAGACCTACGTCCCGGAGCGGATCCGGCACCATGGGTTTGGCGTGTTGCCGGTGCAGCTCGACCACGCCCTCCGGGCGGGCGCCCTGCCGCGCCATCACGGGGACCCGTTCGACAGGCTGCTCGTCGCCCAGAGCCAGGTGGAGGACGTGCCGATCATCACCGCGGACCCGCTGCTGAACCTCTACGACGTCGAGACGATCTGGTGACGCCAATGCCCGCCGCGAAGAAGCCCGCCGCGAAGAAGCCCGCCGCGAAGAAGCCCGCCGCGAAGAAGGGGCCCACCCGCCGCGCCGCAGACCCCGTCAAGCGCTGGGCGTCCTACCTGCGTCGCTACCGGCCGGGCCTCGGGCGCTTCGTGCTGGACGGGCTCACCGCCGTCTATGGCGAGCAGACGTGGAACTCCCGGCTGGACCCCACCAGCGAGCTGATCCTGACGATCCTCACCCAGAACACCGCGGACGTGAACGCGGAGAAGGCCTACGAGGCGCTGCGCGCGGCCTATCCCAGCGACAGGGCGCCCGAGGTCCACGCCCACGGCATCGGCTGGGGCGGGGACGGCCTGTCCACCGCACCACCGCCCGACTGGACGGCCGTGGAGCACGCGCCGCTGCCCCAGTTGATCGATGTCATCCGGCCCGGCGGCCTCGCGCCCCAGAAAGCGCCGCGGCTCCAGGCCACGCTCCGCTACATCCGCGAGCGGCGCGGCGACTACTCGCTGGAGTTCCTGGGCGACATGCCGGCGCTCGAGGCCCGGGACTGGCTGACGGCCATCGACGGCATCGGCAGGAAGACGGCCTCCATCGTGCTGGCGTTCTGCTTCGGTGCCCCACTGATGGCCGTGGACCGCCACGTGGAGCGCGTGTCCAAGCGCATCGGGCTGATCCCCGACAAGGCCACCGCGGACCAGGCCCACGACCTCTTCCTGGGGATCCTGGAACCGGACGAGATGTACGCCGCCCACGTGCTGCTGATCCACCACGGTCGCAGGATGTGCCACGCGCAGAACCCGGCCCACGAGATCTGCCCGCTGCGCGATCGATGCCGCGCCGTGACCCTGAAAGCGCCCTGAGCCAAGATGGGCTCGCCTGTCGGGTTCCAGACCCGGCCCCGACGACGGCTCCCTGCCCGACTGGACGACGTCTGGTCAGGGCGGCATCCGCCATGACCGGTAGCGGCATGGGGGAAGGCATCAGGGCTACCATCGAACCGTGATCAAATCATCGGGCGCGGCCCAGTCGGCCCGAGGAGGTACAACGTGATGGCGCAGCGACAGGTCGTCGTCGGCTCCAGGGTCGGGCTCCACGCACGTCCGGCATCCATGTTCGTGAAGGCGGCAGCCGCCCAGCCGGTGCGCATCACGATCCGGAAGGGCGACGGGCCGCCGGTCGACGCGCGCAGCATGCTGCGGGTCCTGACGCTCGGCGCCAGGCATGGCGACACGGTCATCCTGGAGGCGGACGGCGAAGGCGCGGAGGCTGCCCTCGAGGCCGTCGCGGCCGTGGTCGCCGAGGACCATGACGATCCCGTCTGACCCGTCCGTCACCACCAGCGGCGAGCCGGCGACCGCACCGGTGCCGTCGTCGCTCCAGGGGATCGGCGTCTGTCCGGGGCTGGCGGCCGGTCCGGTGGCGCGCATGGGCCCCCGCCCGCGGCTCCCCGATGATCGCCCCGTCGTGGTCGATGCGGAGGCCGAGTTGGCCGCCGCCATGGCCGCCCTTTCGGCGACGGCCGATGACCTGGAGCGCCGCGCCGCGGCGACGGCGGTTCCCGGCGCGGCAGAGGTGCTGGAAGCGACCGCTATGATCGCCCGTGACCCGGCGCTCGAGGAATCGATCCGATCGGCGATCTCCAAGGGCGAGCCTGCCGCGTGGGCGATCGATCGCGCGATCGACGCGTTCCGGGCTCTCCTGCTCGATCTCGGTGGCTACATGGCCGAGCGCGTCGCCGATCTCGACGACGTCCGTGATCGGACGGTCGCCCTGCTGCTCGGACAGCCGATGCCGGGCATCCCGGAGCGCGACACGCCGTACGTCCTCGTCGCCGAAGACCTGGCGCCGGCCGACACGGTGACCCTGAAGCCCGACCGGGTGCTTGCCCTGGTGACGGTCAAGGGTGGCCCGACCAGCCACACCGCCATCCTGGCCAGAAGCCTTGGCATCCCCGCGGTCGTGGCCTGCGCGGCAGCCGGCACGCTGGTCGAGGGCGACATCGTCGAGGTCGACGGCGCCGCGGGCCACGTCCGCCCCGGGATCAAGCCCGCCGCGGCCGCCGAGACCAATCGCCGCGAGGGGGAGCGTCGAGCCGCGCGCGCCGCCAGTCGCGGGCCCGGTCGCACGGCGGACGGCCATCCGGTCGGCCTGCTCCTCAACATCGGGGACGCTGCGGGCGCCGCCGCGCTGGCCCGGGTGGACGCCGAGGGGGTTGGACTGTTCCGGACCGAGTTCCTCTACCTCGATCGCCAGGAGGCGCCGTCGATCGATGAGCAGGTCGCGCTCTACATCGACGTCTTCGAGGCGATGGGTGGCCGGAAGATCGTGGTCAGGACCCTGGACGCCGGGGCGGACAAGCCGTTGCCCTTCCTCACCGCGGAGCACGAGCCCAACCCGGCGCTCGGGATGCGCGGCCTTAGGACGGCGCGGCGGTCGCCGGGCGTGCTCATCGACCAGCTCGTCGCGCTGGCGCGGGCCCGGGAGCAGACTGGGGCGACGGTCTGGGTCATGGCGCCGATGGTCGCCACGGCCGCCGAGACGAAGGGCTTCACCGACCTCGCCCACGAGCACGGCCTGCCGATCGCGGGCGCGATGGTGGAGATCCCGGCCGCCGCCCTGCGGGCCGCCGACCTGCTGCGCCATGCCGACTTCCTGAGCATCGGCACCAACGACCTGGCCCAGTACACCCTGGCGGCCGACCGGATGGCCGGGGAACTCGCCGACCTGCTGGATCCCTGGCAGCCGGCGCTCCTGGACCTGATCCGGATGACCGCCCAGGCCGGCCTGAACGTCGGCCGACCGGTCGGGGTGTGCGGCGAGGCCGCCGCCTCGCCCACCCTGGCGCCGGTGCTCGTGGGGCTCGGCGTCACGACGCTGTCGATGTCGGCCTCGGCCATCGCGGATGTGCGCGAGGCGCTCGCCGCGGTCACGCTGGCCGAGTGTCGCGAGCGGGCCGCCGCAGCGCTGGCAGGGCAGCACCCGGCCTGAGCAGCGGATCGAACTCTCCGGGCCGAGTTCCTCCGCGTCTCCGGCCGCCGCGTCTGAACCGGCGCCGGTTCGCTGGAACGGCTTCCCCCCGCGCGGGCGATCCCCACGGGCCGTTGCATCAGGAGTACCACCGGGGTCGACGCGACAACAGGGGGTGAATCCCTATGGATGCAGAGGGGAAACGCTAGCATCGTGCGGTGAGCACCCCCGCCCGCGTCCCCCTGATCCTGGATGTCGACACCGGGATCGACGACGCCCTCGCCCTCCTCTATGCGTGCGCCAGCCCCGAGGCGGATTTCGTCGCGGTCACGTGCCTGTCCGGCAACGTCACCGCGCAGGACGTCGGGCGCAACACGCGGGCGGTGCTGGAGCTGGCGGGCCGGGCGGACATCGAGGTGGCAGTCGGGCGCGAGGTCCCGCTGCTGCGCGCCCTCGAGATCACGCCCGAGACCCACGGCCCGCATGGCATCGGCTACGCGGAGCTGCCCGAGCCGTCCTCACCGCTGTCGGGCCGATATGCGCCGGACCTCATCGTCGCGGAGGCGCGACGCCGGCCGGGTGAGATCACGCTGGTCACGCTGGGGCCTCTCACCAACCTGGCGGTCGCGGTGCTCATGGAGCCGCGTCTGCCCCAGCTCCTGAAACGCTGGGTCGCGATGGGCGGTGCGTTCCGTTCCCCCGGCAACACCACGCCCACCACGGAGTGGAACATCCACTGCGACCCGGAGGCGGCGAGAATCGCCTTCGCGGGGTGGCAGGCTTCGATCGACGCGCACCCACAGGTGCCCCGCGCCCTTGTCATGGGCCTCGACGTCACGGAAGGGGCCCGGATCTTCGCAAGCGATGTCGCCGCGCTGGCGGCCGCGGCCGGCAGCACGGGGGATCTGGCCCTGGATCCGGACCAGGCTCCGGCCCCGGAGCGCCACTCCACCGCCGGCAACCCGATCGTCGCGTTCATCGCGGACGCGCTCCGCTACTACTTCGAGTTCCATGCGCGCTTCGACAGGTTCTACGGCGCGTTCATCCACGACCCGCTGGTGACGGCCGTGGCCCTGGATCTGACCCTCGTCCGATCCGAGCCCGTGGCCGTTGACGTGGACACCTCGGGCGGCCGCGCCGACGGCCAGACGATCGCGGACTGGCGCGGGCTCTGGGGGCGGACGCCGAACGCGGATGTCGCGGTGGAGGCCGATGCTGCCGAGTTCCTGCGGCGCCTGGTCAAGCGGCTCGGGGCGCTCGCAGTCGCCCGGGGCCGATAGCGGCTGACGGGCCGATGGTCCGACGGGCCGACGAGACGGGCCTTTTGGGCCGTTCGGCCGATCCGTCGGTGTGGCCGGGGGCCGACGATGGACCCGATCGGAGGTTCCCGATGCGCATCCTGCTCGCCGTCGACGGCTCGGTCTCGAGTGACCGCGCCACGGAGCTCGTCTCCACCTTCCCGTTGCCGCCGGAATCCGTGATCCGCATCGTCGCGGTCCAGCAGCCCTTCGTCGATGTCCTCGCCATGTCCTGGGCGTCCGTGGGCGCTGCGGACTCCGACACCGAGACGGAGGAGCAGCGGGACGCCCGGCACCTTCGCGAGGCCATCGAGCGCGCCGAGATCGCCCTCAAGCGCCCGGGCGTGAAGCTCGAGGGGTTCATGCTCCGTGGCCGGCCGGCCAGCGCCATCGTGGACGAGGCAGGCGCCATGGAGGCGGACCTCGTCGTCGTGGGCAGCCGCGGCCACGGCACCATCGCCACGATGGTGCTCGGCAGCACGGCGGCCGAGGTGGTGGATCACGCCACGTGTCCGGTGCTCGTCGCGCGGAGCAACATGATCGGCACGGTCGCGTTCGCGGATGACGGCTCGAAGTCCGCCCGCCACGCCGAGACCGTGGTCACCGCGTGGCCGCTCTTCGCGGATCGGGAGATCAGCGTCGTCACCGTGGCCGAAATCGCGGTGCCCGTCGCCGCAGGCTTCACGCCCGGCCTGTACGACCAGGTGCTGGAGTCCTACTCGAGGTCCGCGGACACAGCCAGGGCAGAGATCGCGGAGGAGTCCCGGAGCGCTGCGCGCCGGCTCGCCGACGCCGGCTTCACGACGACCCCGGTCGTGCTCGAGGGCGACCCGGCAGCCGAGATCGTCCGTTTCGCCACGGAACGGGGAACCGGCACGATCGTGATGGGGACGCGCGGCCATACCGGTCTCGCCCGCCTGTTCCTGGGCAGCGTGGCCCGGAACGTCCTGCTTCACGCGCCCTGCTCGGTGCTGATCGTCCGCCCGGGTCCCTGACCGCGCTCAGGGCAAGCGCGATCCGTCCTGGGCGAGGACGCGCCGGACCTCGCGCGCGATCTCCAGGTCCTCGCGCGCCGCGACGACGACCACGTGCACGGCGCCGCCCGGCGCCCCGATCTCGCGGTCCTCGGGACCGGTCTCGTTGGCGAGGACGTCGAGCCCGACGCCCAGGAACCCGAGCCCCTCGGCTGCCAGCGCCCGGACCGTTGGCGCCCGCTCGCCCACGCCGCCCGTGAACACCAGGACGTCGAGCCCGCCGAGCGATGCCGTCATGGCCGCGATCGCGCCGCGGAGCCGGTGGACGTAGACGTCGAGCGCGAGCTGCGACTCCGGGCGACCGGCGGCGGCACCCGCGAGGATCTCGCGCATGTCGGCCGTCCCGGCCAGCCCCAGCAGGCCCGACCGGCGCTCGAGCGTCGCCGCCAGCTCGGCCGGCGGCATCCCGGCGTGATCGGCCAGCCACAGCACCAGCCCGGGATCCACGCTGCCGGAGCGGGTGGCCATGACCAGGCCGTCGAGGGGCGTGAAGCCCATCGTGGTGTCCACGGACCGCCCGTCCAGCACCGCGGCCAGCGATGCGCCGGCCCCCAGGTGACAGGTCACGACCCTCAGCCCTTCGGGCGTCCTTCCCAGCAGGGCGGCCGCGCGGCGGGAGGCGTAGGCGTGCGACAGCCCGTGGAACCCGTACCGGCGGAGGTCCCACCGCTTGCGCCACTCAGGCGGCAGCGCGTACGTGAACGCGGCGGCGGGGAGGGTGGCGTGGAACGCGGTGTCGAAGCAGGCGACGGCGGGCACGTCCGGGAGGACGGCGTTCACCGCGGCCAGTGCGGCGAGAGACCTGGGCTGGTGGAGCGGGGCGAGGTCCGTGAGCGCCTCGATCCGTTCGACCACGCGGGCGTCCACCCGGACGGGCTCCGGGAAGACCGTCCCGCCGTGCACGATCCGGTGGCCCACCGCGTCCACGGGCCCAAGGCCCCTGATCGCTTCCTCGAGCTCCGCCGCGTCGCTGGAGCCACGGGGCGGCGGCAGGTCGGCCGAGCCCTGGACGGCATCATCCGGGCCGAGCACCCGCAGCTTGAGGCTGGAGGAGCCCGCATTGACGACGAGGATCCGGGCGCCGTCCGTCGTGCTCATGTGGTCTCGTACGGCCAGGCCCAGTTCGCGATCTCGGGCGCGTCCTCACCCTCCCTGCGGGTGTACGCACGCGCCTCGATGCGCTTGTCCACCATCAACTGGCGCACATGCCCGGCGCGCGGCCCGAGGCCCGGCACCCGGTCGATGACGTCGATCACGAGGTGGAACCGGTCGAGGTCGTTGAGCATGACCATGTCGAACGGCGTGGTGGTCGTCCCCTCCTCCTTGTAGCCGCGGACGTGGAGATTCCCGTGGTTGGTCCGGCGGTACGTGAGGCGGTGGATCAGCCACGGGTAGCCGTGGTAGGCGAACACGATCGGCTTGTCGGTCGTGAACAGGGAGTCGAACTCGGCGTTCGACAGCCCGTGGGGGTGCTCCTTCTCGTCCTGGAGGCGCATCAGGTCGACCACGTTGACGAAGCGGACCCGCAGGTCGGGCAGGTGCTGGCGGATGAGGTCCACCGCGGCGAGCGCCTCGAGGGTGGGGATGTCGCCCGCACTGGCGATGACGACGTCCGGGTCGCCGCCCTGGTCGTTGCTCGCCCAGTCCCAGATCCCGATCCCGCGGGTGCAGTGGAGGATCGCCCGGTCCATCGACAGCCAGTTCGGGCTGGGCTGCTTGCCGGCCACGATCACGTTGACGTAGTGGCGGCTGCGCAGGCAGTGATTGCCCACCGAGAGCAGCGTGTTGGCGTCGGGCGGCAGGTAGACGCGGATGACGTCGGACTTCTTGTTGACCACGTGGTCGATGAAGCCCGGGTCCTGGTGGGAGAAGCCGTTGTGGTCCTGGCGCCACACGAGCGAGCTCAGGATGTAGTTGAGCGACGCGATCGGACGCCGCCACGGGATCTCGCGGGTGACCTTCAGCCACTTCGCGTGCTGGTTGAACATCGAATCGATGATGTGGATGAAGGCCTCGTAGCAGTTGAACATGCCGTGCCGGCCGGTGAGCAGGTAGCCCTCCAGCCAGCCCTGGCACTGGTGCTCGCTGAGCACCTCCATCACGCGCCCGTCCTGGGCGAGGTGGTCGTCGCCGGGGATGATCTCGGCCATCCAGGTACGGTCCGTCACCTCCAGCACCGCACCCAGGCGGTTCGAGGCCGTCTCGTCCGGCCCGAACATCCGGAAGTTCTCCCGGTTGCGGTCCATCACGTCGCGCACGAACGTGCCCAGCACGCGGGCCGCCTCCGAGGTCGTCGCGCCGGGCCGCGGGACGTCCACGGCGTAGTCGCGGAAGTCGGGGAGGACGAGGTCGCGGAGCAGCTCGCCGCCGTTGGCGACGGGGTTCGCGCTCATGCGCCGGTAGCTCTTGGGCGGCAGCGCGGCCAGCTCCGGGACCAGGGCGCCGTGCTCGTCGAACAGCTCGTCCGGACGGTAGCTGCGCATCCAGGTCTCCAGGACGGCGCGGTTCTCCGCGCTCTTGCGGACCTCGCTCATCGGCACCTGGTGCGAGCGCCAGTTGCCCTCGACCTGCTTGCCGTCGATCGTCTTCGGCCCCGTCCAGCCCTTGGGCGTCCGGAGCACGATCATCGGCCAGCGCGGACGCTCGGTGACGCCATGGTCGCGAGCCGCGTTCTGAATCCTGTGGATCTCCTCGACCACCGCGTCCATCGTGGCCGCCAGCTGCTGGTGGACGTCCTCGGGATCATCCCCTTCCACGAAGTAGGGCGTGTGGCCGTAGCCCTCCATCAGGGCCGCCAGCTCCTCCTTCGGGATGCGGGCAAGGATGGTCGGATTGGCGATCTTGTAGCCGTTCAGGTGGAGGATCGGCAGGACCGCGCCGTCCGTGACGGGGTTCAGGAACTTGTTCGAGTGCCAGCTGGTCGCCAGCGGACCGGTCTCGGCCTCGCCGTCGCCGACCACCGCACACACGAGCAGGTCGGGGTTGTCGAAGGCCGCCCCGTAGGCGTGGGAGAGCGCGTACCCGAGCTCGCCGCCCTCGTGGATGGAGCCCGGGGTCTCGGGCGCCACGTGGCTGGGGATCCCGCCCGGGAACGAGAACTGGCGGAAGAGCCTCCGGATGCCCTCCTCGTCGCGGGTGATGCTGGGGTAGACCTCCGTGTAGGTCCCCTCCAGGTACGCGTTGGCGACGATCGCCGGGCCGCCGTGCCCGGGACCGGTCACGTAGATCGCGTCCAGATCCCAGTTCCGGATCACGCGGTTCATGTGCGCGTAGATCAGGTTCAGGCCGGGGGTCGTGCCCCAGTGGCCCAGGAGGCGCGGCTTCACGTGCTCCGGCTTGAGCGGTTCCCTGAGCAGCGGGTTGTCCAGGAGGTAGATCTGCCCGACGGAGAGGTAGTTCGCGGCGCGCCAGTAGGCGTCGATCCGGCGGAGCTCCTCCGCGGAGAGGGGGTGGGAGACGGTGGAGGTGGTGGCGCTGGTGGAGGTGGTGGCGCTGGTGG
>CAMTVM010000011.1:0-8461 GCA_947085195.1 uncultured Chloroflexota bacterium | reverse complement strand
CGGGACCGCGGGAACCGGCACCGGGACCGCGGGAACCGGCCCCGGAGCCGGCACCGGACCCACCCCGCGCCTGGCCGGCGGGTAGCCACGTGGGAACGGCCCCTGGACCACGCCCGGATCCCCCGTGGCGCCGTGACCAGCAATCGTCCTCGGACTGGATGGCAATACGGGGGTTGACGCCCACGCGCCGGCACGGGCATTGGCTGCTCGGCACCGGTCCCTGCCAGGACGCAGAGGCTACCAGGAACTTGACGCGGACCGGCGCCTCCCGTTAGGCTGAGAAATCGATTACGCGTGCCGGTCCCGTCTGGTCCGGTCGCGCGACGTGGCCACACACGGAGGCGAGGATGCTGGACCGGTCGAGCGTCGGCGGCGAGGCGAGCGCCACGGCCGAAGCGAGGTCCGCCGGCCGTGGCTGCCGTGACGGCAGAGGCTGTCGTGTGACTCGCACCCCGAGGACCCGCGCGTGACCAGTCGGACGGCCCCTGCCACCATCCGCGACGTCTCCCTGCGCGCCGGAGTCTCCACGGCCACCGTCAGCCGCGTGCTGGCCGGCATCGGCAACCCCAATCCGGACACGGCCGCGGCGGTGATGAGCGCGGTGGACGAGCTTGGCTACCGGCCCTCTGGCGTGGCCCGCTCCCTGCGCATGAAGCGGACGCGGACGCTGGGGCTGATCGTCACGGACATCCAGAACCCCTTCTTCCCGGAGCTGGTGCAGGCCGCGGATCTCGCGGCACGCTCGCTCGGCTACTCGATCCTCCTGGGCAGCGCCGCCTACGACGAGCACCGCGCGATGCACTACCTGGACCTGATGGTGGACCGTCGCGTCGACGGCATGATCATCGCGTCCAGTCAGCTTTCGGACGAGAGCTGGCAGCGGCTGGTCGCCTCCCCCGTTCCGGTGGTGGTCGTCAACGCGGAGCCCGCGGGCCTGCCGGCCGTCACCGTCGTCACCAGCGACAACACGTCGGGGGCCGCGCTGGCGGCCCGGCATCTCATCGACCTCGGGCATCGCCGCATCGCGTACGTGCGGGGGGCCGAGTCCTTCACCGCGGACGGTCCGCGCATCACGGGCTTCCGCAATGCCTGCGCCGCGGCCGGCCTCCCGGACGAGGATGTCATCGAGTTCCGTGGCGACGGCCAGTTCGAGGGCGGCGAACGGGCGGCCTCGGAGATCCTGGCGCAGGTCCCGGGTGTCACCGCGATCGCCTGCTACAACGACATGACGGCGATCGGGGTCATGCGCGCGCTGCGAGCCGCCGGTCGACGCGTCCCTGCAGACATCAGCGTGATCGGTTGCGATGACATCGCCGCGGCCTCCTGGGTCGTGCCGGCGCTCACGACGGTTGCGCAGCAGAAGGCCGACATGGGCCGCCTGGCGGTCGAGCACCTCGCGGCCGCCCTCGAGAGCCCCGAGAGCGTACCCCCGGAGACCATCCTGCTGGCGATGGTCCTCCGTGAGCGCGAGTCCACAGGTCCGGCGGCGGTGCGTGAAGGCGCCAGGCCATGACAGGCAAGGAGTGAGCCACATGGTTCGCATCGCCAACGCCCCCTGCTCCTGGGGCGTCATCGAGGGCATCGAGGGAGCCAGGGACGGCTACTGCCGCGTCATCGACGACATGAAGGACACCGGCTACGCCGGGACGGAGCTTGGCGACTGGGGCTTCATGCCCACGGACCCGGCCGAGCTGCGCGGCGTGCTGGACACTCGCGGACTTGCGCTGATCGGCTCCTGGGTCAGCGTGAGCCTGGACGACGCGTCGAAGCACCAGGCAAGCGCCGACGACGCCGTCCGCACGGCCCGGCAACTGGCGAGGGTCGGTGGTCCGAAGGCGGTCGTGGTCCTGGGCAACGACCCGTACGGCAACCCGCACCGGACGAAGATCGCCGGGCGCGTGACGGCCGATGACGGCATGACCGACGAGCAGTGGCAGGTCTTCGCCGACGGCGCCGACCACGTCGCCCGCAGGGTGATGGCCGAGGCCGGGATCCGGACCGTCATCCACCAGCACATCGGCACGCTCATCGAGACGGAGGCGGAGGCCCGGCGCCTGTTCGACATGACGGACCCGTCGGTCCTCGGCCTGTGCCTGGACACGGGGCACTGGACCTTCGGTGCCGGCGGGGACCCCGTGGCGGCCGTCCGCGAATTCCGGGACCGGGTGTGGCACGTCCACTTCAAGGACTGCGATCCGGCCGTCATGGAAGCCTCGCGAGTCAACGAGTGGGACGGCCCGACGTCCGTGGGTCACGGTGTGTTCTGCGAGCTGGGCAAGGGCTGCGTTGACTTCGAGGGCATGCTGGGGGCCCTCGAGGAGATCGGCTACGACGGCTGGATCGTCGTGGAGCAGGACGTGCTGCCGGGCATGGGCAACCCGCGCGAGAGCGCCCGGCGCAACCGCGAATACCTTCGGTCCATCGGGGTCTGACGCCTACTCCCGCGCGCCGGGCGACACCCCTGCCGCCCGGCGCGCTCCCATCTCCGGACAGGGCGGCCCGGCCTCGCACACGCGGAGGGTCCCATGAGCGACACGGTCCGCATCGGCGTCATCGGCACCAGCTGGTGGGCCGACGCGATGTACCTGCCGGCCCTCACGAACCATCCTCTCGCGGACGTGCGCGGTGTGGTGGGCGGCACCCGGCGCGACCACACGCGCGAGTTCGCCGCCCGCTGGGGCGTCCCGGGGGCCTACGACGCGGTCGAGGACCTCTATGCGGCCGAAGCGCTGGACGCGCTGGTGGTCCTGAGCCCCAACGTCCACCACTTCCGGTATGCGATGGACGCCATCGAACGCGGCCTCCACGTCCTGTGCGAGAAGCCCCTGGCGATGACGTCCGGACAGGCACGGCAGCTGGCCGAGGCCGCGGAGCGGGCCGGGGTGGTGAACATGACGCCGTTCACGTACCGCTTCATGCCCGTGACGCGACACGTCAAGGATCTCCTCGACGACGGCTTCATCGGGCGGCCGTATCACCTGAACATGCGCTACTACGCCGACTACGGGCGGTCCGGCGCCTACAGCTGGCGGTTCGACCTGGACCAGGCCGGCGCCGGCATCTCGGGCGACCTCGGGTCCCACTGGGCGTACCTCGCGCGCTGGTTCTACGGTGAGATCACGGCGGTCACCGCGATCTTCGGGCATGCCGTCGCGCGAGCGCCGCGCCCCGACGGCGTCCCATTCCCCGCGGCCGAGGACTCGGCGATGATCCTGCTGGAATTCGAGAACGGCGCCACCGGGTCCCTCCACGTCTCGGCCGTGGCCCACGAGCCGTCGGCGTTCGGACAGCGCCACGAGATGGATCTCCACGGCAGCGACGGCACGCTCCATGTCCTCAACGACTGGAACACGATCCAGCGCGTGGACGGCTGCCGCGCCGGCGAGACCGCGCTCCACGAGCTGCCGATCCCGGACCGGCTGTACGGCACGGCGCGCAGGGACACGGTCGGGAACACCTACAAGGACACGTTCCGCCAGCACGACCACATGGCACGCGGGTTCGTCACCGCGATCGCGACCGGAACGGGGGCCTCGCCCGACTTCCGTGACGGCCTGGCCGTGCAGCGCGTCGTGGACGCAGCCGGTCGCAGCTCCCGCGATGGCCGCCGCGTGACCATCGCGGAGATCGTGGCCGCCGAGGGCTGACGCGGGACCGCCCGACCGCCGGCCCTCAGGGAACCTCGTCCAGGGCGGACCGGCCCGCCCTGGACACACAACGGACCGGCTCCGCGCCGAGGCGACGGGGCCGGTCCGGTTCGAAGCGCCTAGGTGTTGCCGGGGAAGACCAGGCTCAGGGGACCCTGTCTGCCGGGCTCGGGCCAGCGCTCGGTGACCATCTTCTGCTGGGTGAAGAAGCGGACGCCGTCCTCGCCGCGCATCGCCAGGTCGCCGATCGCCGACTCCTTGGCACCGGAGAAGCTCATGTAGCCGGCGGGCACCGGGATCGGCACGTTGACGCCGATCATGGGGACCTCGACCTCGAGCTTGAAGCGCCGGGCGGCGCCGCCGTCGGTGGTGAAGACCGCGGTGCCGTTGGCGTACTTGTGGTCGTTGATGAGCTTGAGGCCCTCGTCGAACGTGTCCGCGTACACGATGCCGAAGACCGGGCCGAAGATCTCCTCCTGGTAGATCTTCATGTCCGGGGTGACGTGGTCGAACAGCGACACGCCCAGGAAGAAGCCCTCGGGGGCATCCGGGTTGTGGTAACTGCGGCCGTCCACCAGGAGCTCCGCGCCCTCGGCCTCGCCGATGTCGATCCAGTTGATGATCGACTCGCGGTGCTCGCGGGAGTAGATCGGTCCCATGTCGACGCCCGGGTCCATGCCGTTGCCGACCTTGAGCCTGGCGATCCGATCGAGGATCTTGGGCTTGAGGCGTTCGCCGGTGTCGCCCACGGCGATCATCAGCGTCTGGGCCATGCAGCGCTCACCGGCGGAGCCGTACCCGGACGCGACCGCCGCATCCGCGACGAGGTCCATGTCCGCGTCCGGCAGGACGAGCATCGCGTTCTTGGCGCTGGTGAAGGCGCCGACGCGCTTGCCGCGCTTCGTCCCCTCCTCGTACACGTACCGGCCGACGGACGTGGAGCCCACGAACTGGATCGCCTTGATGTCCTTGTGCTCCACGATCGCCTTGACCGCCTCGCGGCCGCCGTAGACGATGTTGAACGTGCCGTCGGGGCCGCCGGCCCGGGTCCACAGCTCGGCCTGGAGCTGGGTGGCGCCCGGGGTGTGGGAGGACGGCTTGAGGATGACGGTGTTCCCGCACATCAGCGCGATCGGGTAGATCCAGGTCGGGACCATCACCGGGAAGTTGAACGGCGTGATCGCCGCCACCACGCCCAGAGGGCCGCGCAGGGTGAACGCGTCAACCTTGGACGACACGTTGGGCGTCATCATGCCGGCGAGGTGGACCGGCAGGCCGCACGCAAAGTCGATGGTCTCGATGCCGCGACTGACCTCGGCGAGGGCATCGGGGAAGGTCTTGCCGTGATCGCGCGTGATCAGGGCAGCCAGCTCCTCGCGGTGCTCCCACATCAGGTTGCGGAAGGCGAAGAAGATGTTCGAGCGCGCGATGAGCGGCATGTCGCGCCAGGCCGGAAAGGCGGCCGCGGCTGCCTCGACGGCCGCGTCGACCTCGGCCGCACCGCCCCGCGGGACGCGGGCGAAGACCTGGCCCGTCGCCGGGTTGGTGATGGGGGCGGTGTTCTCGGGCAGGACCTCGACGGCCGTGCCGTTGATCCAGTGGGACAGGATCGGCAGGACCGCCGTCCGATCGGGAGTCTCGATGGCCATCTACTTGCCTCCGGTGCGATTGGGGTCTGGGTGAACGATGAGGCGCCGGTTCAGGCCGGCTTGAGGTCCGGGTTGGGCAGGACGATGTCGCGGACGACACCCTGCAGATCATGGTACGACGCCACGAAGCCGCGCAGGGTGCGAGCGGTGGCCCCGAACGCGCCGAACTCCGCCGGGATCATCCCGTCAGGCTCGTAAGCCCGGACGAAGTCGGGGATCCGGCGCTGCAGGTCGTCCACGATGTGGGGATCCACCGGGATGTCGATCCGGCTGACCGGGTCGATGCCGCTGTTGTTGAACCGGACCTGCCAGGCGTGCGGCATCGTGAGCACGACGTCCCCGCCCACGAGCTCCGTCCAGTGCAGCCGGTGCCGGTACGCCGCTGCCAGCAGGCGGGTGCGGTACCCGCGCTCCTGGTAGATGGCGTAGGCCCGCTTGAAGACCGCGATTCCGGCCCAGTTCGCGGCATCGGGATGGAGTGCGATGTCATCGCGATCCACGAGGACCTTCACCCAGTCGTCGAGCCGCCCGATCATGATCGAGCAGACCGGGCTGAACCGGCTCGTGTCGCCGCCGGCGGCCTCGAATCGGGCGAGGCCGCGCTCCACAGCCTCGGCCGCGGCGATCGCCTGGGGGACCGTGAAGACCACGGTGATGTTGGCGACGACACCGCGTGCGGTGGCATCCTCGACGGCCTGGAGGCCTGCGGCCGTGCATGGGAACTTGACCTGGATGTTGGGCGCCAGGGTGCTGAAGTGGAGCGCCTGCTCCACCATGCGCGCGGGGTCCCGGTAGTTGGCCGGGTTCGTCTGGAGCGACAGCCGGCCCTTGCGGCCGTCCTCGCGCTCGAAGACCGGGGCCAGGATCCCGGCGCCCCGGGCGCCCATCTCCTCGATCAGGGCCCAGGTGAGCTCGACCTCCGACCAGGTCGGGTTGGCGGCCGCCATCTCGCGGACGCGCGGCACCCAGTGGTCCTTCTCCTTCTTCATGACCTCGACCACGATCACCGGGTTCGAGGTGGCACCGGTCCCGCCGCGCTCCACCGCGTAGGCGAGCTCGGCGACCGCGCAGGAGTCATTCCAGAAATCCGTCGGCGTGGCGTCCACCATGCGCGAGAGCGGGCTGTCGATCAGGGTGAGGGTCATCGGGTCGTGTCCTCCGCGGCCGTCTGCGGCGCGGCCGGATTCCAGTTCATGAGCCAGGCGTGGTCAGGGTCCAGCGTGAAGTGCCAGGCACGATTCGGGCCGGCCATCACGTTGAGGTAGTAGCAGTCATAGCCGTGGGGCGCACCCACGGGATGGTAGCCCTCGGGCACGAGGACGATGTCGCCGTCGCCGGGCGTCATCGCCTCATCGAGCGATCGATCCGCAGTGTAGACGCGGGCGAACGCAAAGCCCTGCGGCTTGGCGAACCGGTAGAAGTAGAGTTCCTCGAGGCGCGCCTCGACGGGCGGGATCTCGGTGTCGTGCTTGTGCGGCGGGTAGCTGGACCAGTTGCCGCCGGGCGTGAACACCTCGAACGCGATGAGCCGCCCGGCCTCGGCCGACGGCGGCAGCAGATGGTGGATGCGCCGCTCGGTCTGCCCGGAGCCACGCGTCTCGACGAGGACGTCCTCCCCGGGTACCAGCGCGGTGCGCCGGACGCTGCCGCCCGGGGCAGCCGCGACGACCACGAGCGCATGGGTCTGCGCGGTCACCTCGACCGGCAGGCCGGGCTCGAGGAGGATCACCGGGATGGCCGGGCCGTCGAACACGGTGGTCCGCGAGCCGACGACGCCGAAATCGTGGTCCCCTGCCCTGACGGCGGCGCGGCCCTCGAGGACGAGGACGAGGCGCTCCTGGTCGTCCGCGAGACGGTCCACCGTCTGGCCGGGCGTCAGCCGGTAGACGTGACAGGACACGTAGTCCCAGCCGGCGGAGGCGGGATCGACCCCGACGATCAGCCCGTCAGGACCGGGCGCAGCCGCGCGGCGGAGGAGGCGCCGCGCGGCTCCCGGTCGGTCAGTGCTCATTGCGGAGTCCAGCGCTTCCGCCCGCTCCGGCGTCCGCCCCGACCCTCTCGCTACGCATGTCGCCTCCGTGGTCGGACCCATGGCCCGCCCGCCGTGCCGCCGACGAGCCATCTCCGGCCCTGGTCCGGCGACCGTCGTTCTGAGCCGTGCAAGGGTTGGCCGTAGTTCGAACAATCGATTATCGAGAATACCCGTTCAGGGTGCCGGGGTCAACAGGATCTTCGGCGGGCGCTCCCGAGCCCGTACAAACCAGCAATCGATTACATGTGTATCTTGGTGGACGGCGGGCCGAGCGTCAAGGGGCTTGCCAGGGCCTGTCGGCGGCCCCACAGCTCACAGCGTCTGGGCCGGGACCAGTCCGCCGAACAGCCCGGGTGCGATGCCGCGCCCCGGCCCCGGGGGCGGCCGGCGTCCGCCCGATGCAGGACGTGACTATTCCGGGCGGATCGGGGGGTCAGCGGAAGCGCGACCTTCAGGGCCCGGTGTCCGATCCGGCCCGGATCCCGTTTCAGGTCGTGCTCGCAGGCGGCCTGGACCCGCCCGATCGCGCCTGCCAGCCGCGCAGGAGCCCTCGACGCGGCGGGAACTGTCAACGCCGCCCCCCGGGCGCTCGATGTGGCCCAGATATTCAGCCCGTGACTACGGTGGCCGTCGCCCCGTGTCGTCACCGGGCGACCCAGCACAGGAGGAGGGATGCATCCGGGCGGGTCGACGCACATCACCGCGTCCGTGCTGGGACGCTGGGCGTCACCCGTTCCGCCATCCAGTCCAGGGGCGACTCCTGGTCCAAGCCCCAACGAGGATCGGGGCCCGGACCGGGGACCGTTGCCGCGTGCAGAAGCGCCGGTCGGGCGCGGGGTGGGTCCGATACCGGTGCCGGTTCCGGCTCCCGAGGTCCCGTGCCGCCCGGCGGCCGATGCCGCGCCGCCCGGCAGCCGTGCCCTGACTCCCCGGCAGAGACCGTCCCGGCGCGGACCCGGGCCGGTGCAGCCCCCCGACGGGACGGACTTGGGCTCAGGACTTCCGGATCGACCTGCCATCCACGGTGCGGGCCCGCAATGACGCGCTGGCCAGGAAGTGGCGCTGCTTGCGGTCCATCTCCCGCATCGGCGCGGCATACGCCGGCGCCTCTGCATGAAGGTCTTGCGCGACCT
>CAMTVM010000010.1:0-25208 GCA_947085195.1 uncultured Chloroflexota bacterium | reverse complement strand
GTGCGTCTCTGCCGCGCTCGATGCCATCGCGGGCAAGACCATCCCCAAGAACATCGACACCGGCTACTACTGGTACGACAAGACCAACATCGACAAGCCTGAGATCGCGGCGGTCCTCTACCAGTAGACCGTCCCGCACCTGATCTCCGATGAAGCCCCGGGGGCTGCCCGCTCCGCGGACAGCCCCCGGACTTCCCCTGACCGTCGTCCTCCGACACCGGGACTGAGACCCCTCGATGAGCACCATCAGCGACGTTGCAAGACGGGCAGGTGTCTCTGCGATGACGGTCTCGCGGGTCGTCAACGGCACCGGGTACGCCAGCAAGGTGACCCGGGCCCGCGTGGAGGCCGCGGTCGAGGAGCTGGGCTACGTGCCCAACGCCCTGGCCCGCCAGCTCCGGTCCAAGCGCACCAAGACGATCGCCCTGGTCGTTTCGGACATCTCCAACCCGTTCTTCACCACGATCGCGCGTGGCGCCGAGGACGTTGCCGTGAGGCACGGGTTCTCGGTGATGTACTGCAACACCGACGAGTCCGAGGCTGAGGAGGAGCAGTACCTCCTCATGCTCATCGAGCGCCAGGTGGATGGCGTGCTCCTCGTCCCCGCCCGCAGCTCCGGCGCCTCGTTCCGGCTGCTCCAGGCCCACCGGATGCCCGTCGTGGTGCTGGACCGCCGGGTCGCGGCGCGCAACGTCGACAGCGTCCGCTGCGACTCCGAGGCGGGTGCCCATGCGCTGACCCGGCACCTCGTCGATCTCGGCCACCGCCGGATCGCGGTCCTGACCGGCCGCCGCAACATCTCGACGTCGGAGGACCGCGTCGCCGGCTGCCGCCGGGCCCTCGAGGAGGCTGGCCTGACCTTGGACGACGCCCTCGTCCACTACGGCGGGTTCAACTTCGGCAAGCTCAACCAGGCGGACGGGCATCGGATGGCCCAGCTGGTTCTGGCCGCGGACGTCGAGCGGCCGACCGCCCTCTTCTGCGCCAACAACTTCATTGCCTTCGGAGCGATCCGGGCCCTGCGCGAAGCCGACCTGCGAGTCCCCGAGGACATGTCCGTCGTCGCCTTCGACGACCTGCCCGAGGAATGGGTCGCCGATCCGTTCCTCACCGTCGCGGCGCAGCCCGCCTACGAGATCGGCCGCCGCGCGGCCACCCTCCTGCTCGACCACATCTCGGGCGACCATGACGCCACCGGCGAGTCGATCGTGCTCCCGATCGAGCTCGTCATCCGGCGGTCGAGCGGGCCGCCGCGTGCCATCCATCCGGGAGCCGCCTGATGCCCGACCCTGTCTCCGCGACCGCCGCCGGCTATCGGCTGGGGACCCGTCGGGGCCTGGAGGCCTGCGCCACTGCGCGCGGCACGTTCACCGTGCTGGCCCTGGACCACCGGCAGAACCTGCGCAAGGAGCTCCATCCCGAGGCGCCGGAGACGACGACGTACGCGGAGATGGTCGCCTTCAAGCAGGCCGTCATCCGGGCGCTTGCGCCACACGCCACGGGGTCCCTCCTGGATCCCGAGATCGGCGCCGCCCAGTGCATCGCGGACGGCTCGCTGCCGGGCCGCGCCGGGCTGATCGTCGCGATCGAGGCGACCGGTTACGCGGGCACGGCCACCGCGCGGGTGAGCCGCATCCTGCCCGGCTGGTCCGTGGAGCAGGCGAAGCGCATGGGTGCATCGGCCGCCAAGCTGCTCGTCTACTACCACCACGAGGCGGCCAACGCAGCGGACCAGGAGCGGTTCGTCGCGGGGGTCGCGGCCGAGTGCCGCGCCCTGGACCTGCCGCTGTTCGTGGAGCCGCTGGGTTTCGACCCGGTCACAGGCGGCAGGCTCACCGGAGAGGCGCGCCGGCGCTGCGTGATCGAGACCGCCCGCCGTCTCACCGCGCTGGGCGGGGACATCCTCAAGGCCGAGTTCCCGTACGAGGCGGACGTGGATGACGCGGCCGCCTGGGCCGAGGCCTGCACCGAGCTGGACGAGGCGAGTAGCGCGCCCTGGGTCCTGCTCTCGGGCGGGGTGGATGACGCCACGTTCGAGCGCCAGGTGGCCGCGGCCTGTGCTGCGGGCGCATCCGGCGTGCTGGTGGGACGGTCCGTGTGGGCCCCGTCCGCCACGATGGCGCCGGCGGAGCGGGACGAATGGCTCGCCACGGAGGGCCGGCGCCGGCTCGAGCGGCTGGTGCGGCTGGTCGACGAGCAGGGGAAGCCGTGGGTGGCCCGTCCGAACCCGGTCACGGCTGCGGCCGTGCCCGGCGATGGCTGGTACCACGACTACCGGTGGCCACGGCCATGATCTCCGCGCCTGTGCCGGGGATCCTCGCGCCGCCGCCGAGGCGCCTGGTCTGCGTCTCCCTCAACGCGGCGGTGGACAAGATCGCGGCCGTCGATCGCCTGGTCCCCGGCGAGATCCACCGGCCCGAGATGCTGAGCGTGGTGCCGGGAGGCAAGGCGATCAACGTTGCGCGCGCCGCGGTCGGCCTCGGCCTGCCCGCTTCGGTGATCCCGGTCATTGCGGGGCACGCCGGTGCGTGGATCGAGGAGGCGCTGGTGGCTGGCGGTCTCGCGGCCCGGCCGGTCCGCGTCGCCGGCGAGACCCGGACGTGCCTCTCGGTGCTTGACCGCTCGACCGGACGGTTGACGGAGCTCTACGAGGCGGGGCTGGGGCTGGATGCCGCGGGATGGGCCGCGGTCGAGGCGGCCGTGGCGGAGGAGCTCGCGAGCGACCCGGAAGGATCGATCGTGGTGGTGTCCGGTTCGCTCCCGGCCGGCGCCCCGGACGATGCCTACGCGCGCATCGTCACGCTCGCGCGCGCGTCCGGGTCCCGGTGTGCGGTGGACGTCGGGGGCCGGGCGCTGGCGCTGGCCGTCGCCGCCGGGCCGTGGCTGGCCAGGGTGAACGCCGAGGAAGCGGCCGAGGCCACGGGCCTGCCCATGGGCGAGGAGCCTGAGACTCTCGCCGCCGCGCGAGCGTTCCAGGCGGCCGGTGCCCGGATCGCCGTCGTGTCGCGCGGCGTCCTCGGCGCCGTCGTCGTGGACGAAACGGGCGCGGCCTGGCGCATCGGCCCGCCGCCCGAGCGCGGCCCGTTCTCCGTCGGCAGCGGCGACTCGATGCTCGCCGGGTTCCTGGCGGCCGTCGCGGCGGGCCACCCCACGTCCGAGGCGGCCCGCCACGGAAGCGCCGCAGCGACGGCCAACGCCCTGCACCCGGGCCAGGGCGAGCTCGACCCGGCCGACGTCGCGCGCCTGCTTCCGCTCATCACGCTGGACCGCATCGATGGCTGATCGCCCGTCCCCGTCGCCGCTGGAGGCGCCCACGATGCCCGCGGACCGCGTCGACCCGGCCCTGGTGCCCATGCGCACGATGCCGGACGGCGCCCGGATGCCCGCCCTCGGTCTGGGCACCTTCGGCTCCGACCATGCCAGCGGAGAGGCCGTCGCCGCGGCCGTGGCCGAGGCGATCGCGCTGGGCTACCGCCACATCGACTGCGCGGCCGTCTACGGCAACGAGCACCTGATCGGGGCGTCACTCCAGGGCGCGATCGCCGGCGGTGTCGCCCGGGACGATCTCTGGATCACGTCCAAGCTCTGGAACAACCGCCACGCGCCGAAGGACGTGGCGCCGGCCTGCGAGCGGTCGCTCCGGGACCTGGGCCTTGACGAGCTGGACCTCTACCTCGTCCACTGGCCGTTCCCCAACACCCACGAGCCGGGCGTGGACGTGGGCTCGCGCGACTCGAGCGCGAAGCCCTACATCCACGAGCGCTACATGGACACCTGGGCCGAGATGGAGAAGCTGGTGGACCGCGGGCTCGTCCGCCACATCGGCACCTCCAACATGACGATCCCGAAGCTCACGCTCGTCCTCCGTGATGCCCGCATCGGGCCGGCGGCGAACGAGATGGAGCTGCACCCGCACTTCCAGCAGCCGGAGCTGTTCGAGTTCGTGCGCGCCAGCGGGATGCAGGCCATCGGGTTCTCGCCGATCGGCTCGCCGGCCCGCCCGGACCGCGACCGCACGCCCGAGGACACGGTGGACACCGGGGACCCGGTCATCGTCGCCGCGGCGGAGCGGCTCGGCGTGCATCCGGCCGTGGTCTGCCTCAAGTGGGCGATCCAGCGGGGCCAGACCCCCATCCCGTTCTCAACGAAGCGAGCGAATCTCCTCGCCAACCTGCGGGGGGCGGTGGGGGAGCCGCTGACCGACGCCGAGATGGAGGCGATCGCGGGGATCGACCGCGACTGCCGTCTCATCAAGGGCCAGGTCTTCCTTTGGAAGGCCAACCAGCGCTGGGAGGACCTCTGGGACCTCGACGGCACCATCACGCCACCCTAGGAGATCCGGACGGCGTCGCCGGCGCCACCCGACCGGGAGCCAACGTGTACATCGTCACCGTCGACCAGGGGACATCGGGCACCAAGACCGCGCTGTGGGATCCGCAGGGCGTGGTGGTTGCCGAATCCTCCGCGCCCTGCGACCTGGATCGGCCGTCCGCGCTGTGGGCCGAGATCGACCCGGAGCGCTGGTGGGGCGCCATGTGTGAGACCGTGGCCGCGGTGCTGGGCCGGGCCGGAGTCGCCGCCCGGGACGTGGCCGCCGTGGCGCTGGACGGGATCGGCTGGAGCCTGGTGCCGGTCGACGCGTCATTCCGGGTGCTGGCCCCGGCGATGACCTGGCTCGACCGCCGGGCCGAGGAGGAGGCCGCGGAGCTGCGCGCGCGGCCGGATGCGGCGCGGCTGGTGGAGCTCGCCGCCAACCCGATCGATGCCGCGTACATCACGCCCAAGCTCCTGTGGCTCCGCCGCCACCGGCCGGAGGTCTTCGAAGGCACCCGCTGGTTCCTGACTGCGTCCGGGTTCCTCACCGCGCGCCTGACCGGGGAGGCGACCTGCGACCTCACCCAGGCCTACGGCTTCCACTGCTTCGACATGCGTCGCGACCGGTGGGACGAGGTGGCGGCGGCGAGCCTCGGGATCCCGCTCGACCGGCTGCCGCCGCTCCGCGCCACCGGCGAGGTCGCGGGTGCCGTGACGGCGGCGGCAGCGGAGCGCACGGGCCTCGCGGAGGGCACGCCGGTCCTTGTCGGTGGGCTGGACGCGGCGGTCGGGGCCCTGGGCGGCGGGGTGACGAGACCGGGCCAGACACAGGACCAGGGTGGCCAGGCGGGCGGCATGGGCATGAGCGTGACGAACGTGGTGGTCGAGTCGCGCCTGATCTTCAGCCACCACGTCCTCCCGGGTCAGTACCTCCTGCAGAGCGGCACGGTGGGCGGGGGCGCGCTCGGGTGGTTCCGCGAGATCCTGGGGCGGCCCGACGTCTCGTTCGCCGAGCTCTCCGCCGAGGCGGCGACGGCGCGCCCGGGGAGCGGCGGGCTCATGTTCCTCCCGTACCTGGCGGGGGAGCGGACGCCGCTCTGGAGCAGCACGGCCCGGGGCGTCTTCTTCGGCCTCTCGTATGCCACGACCCGCGCGGACATGCTTCGGGCCGTGATGGAGGGCTGCGCCTTCGCGGTCTGCGACAACCTGCGCATCGCCGAGGAGAGCGGAGTTCGCGTCACGGAGTGGCTGGGGCAGGGCGGCGCGGCCAGGAGCGCGCTCTGGAACCAGGTCAAGGCGGACGTCACCGGCCGCCCCTTCGTCGTGGCGCGGCGTTCGGGCGGCGGGGAGGGCGGTCACGGCCTGGGGCTGTTCGCCCTGGGCGCTGCCGCCGCGGGCCTGGCCGGAGACCCCGCCGCGACCGTCGAGCGGCTGCTGCCGGATCGCACCGTCTTCGAGCCTGATCCCGCGCGTCACGCGCACTACCGGGACCTGTTCGAGGTCTGGCACGGGATCTCGCGCGGACTCCTGCCGCACTTCGACCGCCTCGCGGCGGTCACCACCAGCGCGGAGCCGGTCGCGACCACCACGGAGCCCGTCTCGTGAACGCCGCGGTCCTGGAGGACAAGGGCGTCGTGGCCTACCGGGAGGTCCCGGCGCCGGAGCCGGGCCCGGGCGAGGTCCTGCTGGAGACCCACGCCAGCGCCGTGTGCGGCTCCGACATCCACCGCTTCCTGCGCGGCCACCGGACCTACCCGATGATCCTGGGCCACGAGGCGGCCGGCATCATCGTCGCGGTCGGCGCGGGGGTGGATGGGGCGATGGTCGGACGGCGCGCGGCGCTCGTCCCGCTGGTCCCGTGTCACGGCTGCGAGCAGTGCCTGGCCGGGCGGTTCTCCGCGTGCGACAGCTACTCGTTCGTCGGGTCACGCCGGTCCGGCGCCCTGGCGCAGTTCGTGGCCCTCCCCGCCGCCAACGTCCTGCTCGTCCCGGGCGACCTCCCGTTCGAATCCGCAGCCCTCATCGAGCCGGCCACGGTAGCGCGGCACATGCTGGACCTGGGCGGCTTCCGGCGCGGCGGCTCCGCCATCGTCCTGGGCGCGGGCTCCATCGGCCTGATGCTCGTCCAGTGGCTCCGCATCCTCGGGGCGAACCGGATCATCGCCACGGACGTCGCGGACGCGAACCTCGACGCGGCCCGTGAACTGGGTGCGCACGTGACCCTGAACCCGACCCGCGACGCGGTCATAGACGAGGTCCGCCGCCTGACCGGCCACGGCGTGGACCTGGCCCTCGAGGCATCTGGCTCGCCCGCCGCGCTGGCGCAGGCCGTCGAGGTGACCCGCCCTCGGGGTGCCGTGGTTCTGGGCGGCAACCAGCCCCCGGACGCCACGCTCCCGATGACGTTCATCGAACGCCTGATGCGCCGGGAGCTGACGCTGACCGGCTGCTTCATGTCCTGCTCGGCGCCCTGGCCGGGCCACGAGTGGACCGACGCTCTGGCCGCCGTCCTGGACGAGAGCCTCGACATGCCGTCGATGATCTCGCACCGCGCCCCGCTCTCCGAGGCCCCGGCCGTGTTCGCGGAGATCGCGGCCCACCGGCTTGTGCACCGCAAGATCGTGTTCGACCCCACCGCGTGAAGGAGGCCCGATGCTCAAGACCCGCCTGCTCCATCCCAAGATCCTCGAGGCGCTCGGTGAGGCCGGCCACGGGGCCCAGGTCCTGATCGCGGACGGCAACTACCCGCTGCTGACGCGGTCCAACCCCGCCGCCCACCGCGTGCACCTGAACCTGGCCCCCGGGCTGTTGACCGTCACGGACGTTCTCTCCGTGCTGGTCGACGCCATCCCGATCGAGGCGGCCCACGTGATGGGCCCCGACAGCGCCGAGGAGCCGGGCATCTTCGCGGATTTCCGCGAGATGCTGCCGGAGACAACGCTCCAGCGCCTTGGGCGCTTTGACTTCTACGACATGGCCCGGGGACCCGACCTGGCCCTCGCCATCGCCACCGGCGAGCAGCGGATCTACGCCAACCTGCTGCTCACGATCGGCGTGGTGATGCCCGAGTAGCCCGGGCGGATCCGCCGCACCCCTTCGACGCGAAGACCGTACCAATGGAACCTGAGAGGAACGCCATGACCACCATCAACACCGCCGGCCGGTTTGTCGGCGACTGGCCCCGGATCGGGATCCGCCCCGCGGTCGACGGCCGCCAGCACGGTGTCCGGGAATCGCTCGAGGAGCAGACCCGCGCGATGGCCGTGCGCACGGCCGACCTGATCCGCGCGAACCTGCGCTACCCGGACGGCACGCCCGTCGAGGTGATCGTTCCCGACCACAACATCGGCGGCGTCTACGAGGCCGCCAAGACCGCCGAGCTGTTCCGCAAGGAAGGCGTGGGCGTCTCGATCACGATCACGCCCTGCTGGTGCTACGGCTCCGAGACCATGGACATGGACCCCCTCACCCCCAAGGCGGTCTGGGGCTTCAACGGGACCGAGCGGCCGGGGGCCGTGTACCTCGCCGCGGTGCTCGCCTCGCACACGCAGAAGGGCCTGCCGGCGTTCGGCATCTACGGACGCGACGTCCAGGACGCCGATGACGGGTCCATCCCCGCTGACGTCGCGGAGAAGATCCTGCGGTTCGCGCGGGCGGGTCTTGCCGCCGCGCTCCTGCGGGGCAAGTCCTACCTGTCCCTGGGCGGCGTGTCGATGGGCATCGCGGGCTCCATCGTGGACCAGCCGTTCTTCGAGAAGTACCTGGGCATGCGCGTCGAGTGCGTCGACATGTCCGAGCTGACCCGCAGGCTCGACGAGCGTATCTACGACCCGGTCGAGTTCGAGGCCGCGCTCGCCTGGACGAAGGCCAACTGCACCGAGGGGGTCGATCGCAACGCGCCCGACAAGCAGAAGAGCCGCGAGGAGAAGGACCGCGACTGGGAGACCGTCGTGCTGATGACCCTGATCACCAGGGACATCCTGATCGGCAACCCGCGTCTCGCTGAGCTCGGGTTCCTCGAGGAGGCCATGGGCCGCAACGCCATCCTCGGCGGCTTCCAGGGCCAGCGCCAGTGGACCGACCATGCGCCCAACGGCGACTTCATGGAGGCCATCCTCAACAGCTCGTTCGACTGGAACGGCGTCCGTGCGCCTCACATCTTCGCGACCGAGAACGACAGCCTCAACGGCGCGACGATGCTCCTCTCCTACCTCCTGACGAACCGGGCCCAGATCTTCGCGGACGTCCGCACCTACTGGAGCCCCGAGGCGGTGGAGCGCGTCACCGGCCAGACCGTCACGGGCCTCGCGGACGGCGGCTTCATCCACCTCATCAACTCCGGCGCAGCCACCCTGGACGCGACGGGCGCGATGACGGACGCGGACGGCAAGCCGGCGATGAAGCCGTTCTGGGAGATCGACGACGGCGATGTGCAAGCGGCCCTGGCCGCCACCACGTGGTACCCGGCGAACCGCGGCTACTTCCGCGGCGGCGGCTACTCGAGCCAGTTCGTCAGCCGCGGCGGGATGCCCGTCACCATGGCCCGGCTCAACATCGTCTCGGGCGTCGGTCCCGTGCTCCAGATCGCCGAGGGCTGGACCGTGGAGCTGCCGAAGGAGGTCCACGACGTCCTGGACCAGCGGACCGATCCCACCTGGCCGACCCACTGGTTCGTCCCGCGCGTCAGCGGCGTGGGTCCGTTCCGCGACGTCTACTCCGTGATGGCCAACTGGGCGGCCAACCACGGCGCGATCAGCTTCGGGCACATCGGCGCGGACCTGATCACGCTGGCCTCGATCCTGCGGATCCCCGTCCACATGCACAACGTGCCGGAGGAGGACATCTTCCGGCCCAGTGCGTGGGCGAACCTGGGCACGGCCGATCTCGAAGGCGCGGACTTCCGGGCCTGCGCCAACTTCGGTCCGCTGTACGGGCGCCGCTGAGCCATTCCCTGCCGCCGCCCGGGACCTCCTCCCCCGGGCGGCGGCGCTTCGCCCATGCGGCGGATGAGTCGGCCCGGCACCGCTCGCCGGCCGGTCACCACGGAGCGGCGATCAGGACCAGAGCGGCAACGACGCCGACCAGCAGGCCTCCCGCAGCCTCGGCGACATAGGCGTGGCTGAACGCTTCGGGAAGCAGCTCGGTCGACGCGAGGACGACCATCGCTCCGGCCGCCAGCCCTGCCGCCACAGCGGGCGGGAGCACCGGCCCGAGTACGGTCAGCGCGAGGATCGCGCCGAGCGGTTCGCCGAGGCCCGACAGGAGCGCCAGCGCGGCACAGCGCCAGGGGCGAACCCCTGCCCGACGAAGAGGCTCGGCCACGGCCAGGCCCTCCGGCACGTTGTGGGCCGCGATCGCCAGGGCGACACCGACCCCGGCCCTGCCGCCGTATTCGCCGAACGTGGCGACGACGGCCATCCCCTCGACGATGTTGTGCAGGGTGACGACGAGCGCGATGCGGACGCCCCTCCCGAGGCGGGCGCCACCCCTCGCGTGCTCGACCGAAGCGAGCGCCCGGAGTGCGAGCACCGCCAGACCCCCGATGAGCGCGGCGCCGATGACCGATGGACCCCGCAGGTCGCTCTCGATGAGGAGTGCGCCGCCGCTCACCGCGAACATGACGCCGGCGGCAAACCCCAGAACGGCGTCCAGCACCCGGTGGGAGACCGTCCGTCCCAGCAGGACCGGGAGCCCGCCGAGGCCGGTCGCGAGCCCGGCCAGGAGGCTGGCGGCGCCCCCCTGTGCGAGCAGATCCATGGCGCTCCTGCCGGCAGCCCCGGACGAATGGTCCGCGCCCACGATCGGCCGACCGCACCAGCGTCCAACGTCGGTCACGGGTTCGCAAGGGCCGGTCGGAGCGATGGTCCACGGACGGACGTCAGGCTCGCGGCACGACGTGTGGGCTCGGCCGCCGGCCGAGGGGGATCGTCCGCCTGCCGGCGGTGAAGGCGAGTGTCTTCAGGCGGTCTTCGTGCCCGAGGCGTCGAACGCCATCGCCCGCTGCAGGGCGGCGGCCCGGAGGTCGGCCGGGATCTCGACCGGACCTCCCAGCGCCCGGGCGTTGATCGCCGCCTGTGCCGCCTCTTCGACGACCCCGCCGACGAGGACCGCGAGGTCCGGCGTGCGGTGGAAGACCAGGACCCCGTGGTTGGCGCGATACGACCCGGTTCCCTACGATGGAGGACCGCAACACCGATCCTGGAGGACCCATGACCCCGCCCGACATCCGATCCTGGCTGATCGACATGGACGGCGTGCTGGTCCACGAGGAGACCGCGATCCCCGGCGCAAGCGATTTCCTGGCTCGCCTGGCTGAGCTCGGCATGCGGTACATGGTCATGACCAACAACTCCATCTACACGCCGCGTGACCTGGCGGCGCGCCTGCGGGCCAGCGGCCTGGACGTCCCCGAGGCCAGCATCTGGACGTCCGCCCTCGCCACTGCGCGGTTCCTGCGCAAGCAGCGGCCGGGAGGCTCCGCGTTCGTCATCGGCGAGGCCGGCCTGACCACCGCCCTGCACGACGCCGGCTACACGCTGACCGAGCGCGACCCGGACTACGTGGTCCTCGGCGAGACCCGGACCTACAGCTTCGAGCGCGTGACGCGCGCCGTCCGGCTCGTGGCCGACGGGGCCCGCTTCATCGCCACCAATCCGGACCCGAGCGGCCCGACGCCGGACGGCCCCGTGCCCGCAACCGGCGCGGTCGCCGCCCTCATCAGCCGCGCGACCGGCGTCGAACCCTATTTCGTCGGCAAGCCGAACCCGCTGATGGTGCGCAGCGCCCTCAATGCCCTCGATGCCCACTCCGAGACGGCGGCGATCATCGGCGACCGCATGGACACGGACATCAAGTCCGGCCTCGAGGCCGGGATGCACACGGTGCTGGTGCTGACGGGATCGACGGCCGCGGGCGATGTGGACCGCTATCCGTTCCGGCCTTCCGAGATCGCGAACTCGATCGCCGACCTGGTGGACGGGCTGGGGTAGGGATCGAAGGGCCGCGCGCTGCGCCGGGGAAGCCGCGTGCTGCCCGGGCCGTCCGAGCATCGGGTGCGGGGTCGACCACAGGTGCGGGGTCGCGAGTTGACGTTGCAGGCGGATCGACGTGATGCTTGCGCCATGCCCGGACTCGACCTCCCCACGACGCTCGCCCGACCCATTCTTGCCGACGGCGCGATGGGTACCGCCCTGTTCGCTGTGGGGATGCCCGTCGGGGAGGCGCCGGAGGCGTGGCTGCTGACCGATGCGGGCAGCGCGGCGATCACGGGGATCCATCGCGGCCACGTTCGCGCCGGAGCGCAGATCATCCTCACCTCCACCTTCGGCGCCAACCCGTTGCGCCTGGCCGGATCCGACATCGAGGGTCGCAGCGACGAGGTCTGCCGGGCGGCGGTCGCGGCGGCCCGTTCGGCGGCTGGGCCGTCGGTGATCGTCGCCGCGAGCCTGGGCCCGACCGGCGGCCTGCTGGTGCCGCACGGCCTTCTCGATCCGGGTGCCGTCCGGGCGGCCTACGCGGAGGAGGCCGCGTCGCTCGCCGCGGCCGGCGTCGATCTGATGTGGGTCGAGACCATGATGGACCTTCGGGAAGCCGTCGCCGCCGTGGACGGTGCGCGCGACGCCGCTCCCCACATCCCGGTCGTCGCGACCATGGTGTTCAGCCGGGGCCGGACGATGTTCGGCGACTGGCCCGCCGACGTGGCGGCCACGCTCGCCGAGCACGGGGCAGCGGGCATCGGCGCCAACTGCGGGGACGGGTTCGGACCGGTCGAGGAGGTCATCGGCGCGCTGGCGGCCGCGGCTCCGGGGCTCCATGTCATCGCCAAGGCCAACGCCGGGGTGCCCGTGTTCGGGCCCGACGGGGCGACGGTGTATCCGGGGACCGCCCCCGAGGCGGCCGGATACGCACGTCGGGTGGCCGATGCCGGCGCCACCATCATCGGCGGCTGTTGCGGGACCACGGCCGAGCACGTGGCGGCCATCGCCGCCGCGCTCGCGTAGGGTGCGCAGGCGTCCCTTCTTGCAGCAATCGCACACGACGGTTAGCATTCGCACATGTCGACCGTCGCTCGGATCGCTGAGGCACGACTCAGAGCCAGGAACCAGCTCACGCTTCCGGATGCCGTGGTTCGCGCCGCCGGGATCTCCGAAGGGGAGCGCTTCCTGGTGGAGATCACCCCCGACGATCCGGACACGGTGCGGCTGCACCGGATCCGGACCAGCTATGCTGGCGCCCTGGCGGGGGTCTACGGGCGCCCGAGCGCGGCGCTGGAGGATGCGCGCGAGGGGTGGGAGTGAGCCTGGCAGGCGTGGACTGGACCGGTCTTGAGGCCGCCGTCCCGCCGGACGACCTGGTCGCCCTGGACACCTCCACGCTGCTCGCCTATCTCTCGGGCGGTGAGGCCGCGAGCCAGGCCGCCGCGTGGCTCCTCGACGCCCGGATCGGGACCGGCCGCAACCCGGCCGTCATCTCCGCGCTGACGGCGGCCGAGCTGCTCGTCCGGCCGTTCCGGTCCGGAAGCGCCGCCGTGGCCACGGCCGAGGGCTTCCTGCAGTTTTTCGGCGAGATCAGGATCGCGGACGTGACCTACCGGATCGCGCGGGAGGCGGCCCGGATCCGGGCGACCTCCGGCCTCGGCATGCCGGACGCGCTGGTGATGGCGACCGCGGTCGAGCACGGCGCGGCAGTCCTCGCCACCAACGACGGGCGCTGGGTCGCCGCAGCCGACGGCGCGGGCCTGCCGGTGCGGATCGTCCGGCTCGGGGCCTTCGCCGGAGGCTGAGTCGCTGCTTTGCGCCGTGACAGCGCAGGTGGCACAGGCTCCGTGCGACGATCGTCCCGTGACCGACACCATCGCCCCGCTGGTTCCACGCGGCCCGTGCGCGGAAGCACCACCCCGCGCGTCGCGTGTCGCTATGGTGTCGCGACAGCCGTTCGTGAGGCAGGGGTCGTCGGAACCTTCAGGGAGAGCCGCAGCATGAGGAGCAGGCCGGTGAGCGAGGGAACCGGGGCGGCGATCGAGCGCATCGACGTCTACGGCTACGAGTTGACCTACGCCCACGGCGACTACGTCATGTCCTCCGGGCGCGAGATCCGGCGTCTGCCGAGCACCGTGGTTCGCATCACGACTCGAGACGGGGCGGAGGGCTTCGGGGAGGTCTGTCCGCTGGGCAGCACGTACCTGCCAGCGTTCGGCGAGGGAGCTCGCGCCGCGCTTCGCGAGATGGCGCCGGCGCTCATCGGCGCGGACGCCACGAACCTCGCCGAGATCCACCGGCGGATGGACGCCCGGCTTCGCGGTCACGAGTACGCCAAGAGCGCGCTCGACATGGCGTGCTGGGATGCCTTCGGGAGGCTCGTCGGCAAGCCGGTGGCCGCTCTCCTGGGTGGGGCGCTCCAGGACGAGCTGCCGCTCTACGTCGCCATCCCGCTCGGAACCCCCGCCAGCATGGCGGAGTTCGTGAACCGCGAGCGGGCCGAGGGGATCCGGAACTTCCAGGCGAAGCTGGGGGCCGACCCGGCCCAGGACGCCGAGCGGGTCGCGGCCGTGCTCGCGGCGACGGAGCCCGGCGACGCCGTGATTGGCGATGCCAACGGCGGCTGGCACCGGCAGGACGCGATCATCGCCGCGCGGCTGATGGAGGGCTTCGGGCGCTTCAGGCTCGAGCAGCCCTGCCCCACGCTCGAGGAATGCCTCGCGGTGCGACGCCTGACGACGCTGCCGATGGTCCTCGACGAGGTGATCATCGACCTGTCGACCCTCGTCCGAGCCGCGAGCCTGGATGCGATGGACCAAGTGAACCTCAAGATCAGCCGTGTCGGTGGCCTGCTGCCGGCGCGCCTCATGCGCGACACGGCCGTCGCCCTCGGCATGCGGCTCATGATCGAGGACAGCTGGGGCGGCGACGTCGTCACGGCCGCCGTGGCGCATCTCGCGGCCGGGACCCCGCCGGACGCTCTGTTCGCCGTCTCGTTCATGAACGACTGGACGATGGAGCACATCGCCGGCTACGAGCCACGTTCCCACCGCGGTCTCGGCCCGGTCCCGGACGGCCCCGGCCTGGGCATCGAGGTGGAGGTGGCCGGTCTCGGCGCCCCGCTGTTCACGGTGGTCGCAGGGGCTTGATCCGTCTCCACCGGCAGAGGCCCCGAGAGGCCCGCCTGATCTCGGCAGCGCTGATGGCCGGACTCCTCGTGCCGGTCGGCACGGTCGCCGCCGCGATCACCGTCACCTACCAGCTCTCCGGCACCGCGTCCGCCTCGCTGTTCCCCGGGGTCTCGTTCTCCGGCGTGGCCAAGGCCCGGACCGGGAAGGAGTCCGGCCAGTGGAGCGCGGTGTTCAGCCAGGACCTCGGCGCGATCCTGGGCGGTACGTTCATGCTGACGAGCAAGGCGCGCACCTTCTCGGGTGCCATCACCGGCGGGACGTTCGGGCTGTCGACCGGCAACTGCGCGAAGACGACGATCCCCGTCCACGGCGTCGTGGCCGGCGGGGGCGCCTTCGATGTGACCCTGACACGCGTCGAATCCCTCGTTGGCGGCTCGTGCGTCGTGTCCTCCTCGACCGTGCTCGGCACCGCCACGCTCGCCTATCCCTGATCCGGCCGGTCAGGGCACCGCGGGTCTGAAACGGAATGGTTCACGGCCTCTGAGTTGGCAATCGTGGCTCAGGCGCCGCCGAACACGAGCTCGGCCGATGACGCCTGGATCACCGCCCCGACCGTCTCCTGCTCCAGCCTCGAGATCCCGACCGAGTCGGCGACCGAAGGCCATGCCGCCAGCACCCGCGCGACCTCCCGGACGATCTCGAGCCCCCGTTCCGAGGACAGGCCATACAGCCCGTGGGTGGCCAGCGCCGCCGGGAGGCTCGGCTCCGTGGTTCGCCCGTCGAGCGCCAGCGAGTGCTCGCGCATCTCGCGGGCGGGGTTGAGGTCGAAGGCTGGTGCGAGGCGCCAGCCCTCCGGCCGGCGGAGGAAGCCGTGGTTGCGCAGGTGGTCGTCCCGGTTGCCGGCGAGGACGTTGAACAGGAGCCGCCGGAAGAGCTGCTCGAGGTCCTCGCGGACCGCGGCGGGCGCGACGACATCGGTCACGGCCTTGGCCAGGTCCGGATACCCAGCGGGCTCGCCGTCGTGCTTGCCGGCCATCGTCATGGCGGAGGCGAACAGGCGGCGGTTGGCCGCGACCCGGTCGAACCGGCGGGTCGCGAACGTGTGGCCGTGACCCCCCAGCGTCAGCAGCGACGTCTCGGAGACGTCGATCCCGGCCGCGCGTGCGAGCCGCGCGTATACCTCCTCCCAGGCCCCGGAGTCCCGCCGGTCGGTCCGCGACGGGAACTTCGCAATCCACAGGTCACCGTCCGCACCGCGGAAGTTCGCCTTGGGCCGCCCACCTCCGAGCGAGCTGCCGGGCGCGATGAGCAGCGCGATCGCCGGATCGGCGATCGACTCCCCGGGGCCTGCCTCGAACGCACGCGCAGCCGCCTCGAGGCCGCGGAGGCCGGTCAGCGGGGGAACCGCAGGGTCCCGGTCGTCGATGAGCGGCCCGTCGATGCCGCGGCGAAGCCGGAGCGCACCCATCCGTGTCTCGTCGGAGACGCCGGTGAGGAACTCCCAGTCCGTGAGGCGACGCGCACGACGCCCGTCGCCCAGCGCGGCGATGGCCTCGCGCCGCTCGAGGAGCAGCCGGCCCCACAGGTCCGGAGCGGTGTCCGACAGGACGGCCGGGAGACGGCCGCCGGGTGCGTACTGTGGTCCCTCCACCAGCGGCAGGCGCGGCTCGAGCGGAAAGGCGTCTCCGCTCGCCAGCCAGGAGCGCGCGTAGGAGAACGCGACCGCGGCCTTCGGTCCCGGGAGCCGGGCGAGGACGCCGACCGGCCGGGCGGAGCCGATCTCGGGAGCGTCAAGCATCACGACGAGTTGTTCGTCAAAGCTCATCGACGAGGCTCTTCTCAGGGGAGCGGTACGGCCGCGGGTTGCGGGCATCGACCAGGCGATGACCGAGGTCGTCGTGCTCGGCGATCCGGTCGATGTCGGCTTCCAGGGTGAGAACCTCCAGCACGCGGACGAGCACGGCCACGCTCACGCTCAGGTCGCCCGCCTCGAGCCGGCGAATGGTGGGGCGCGAGACGAGGACACGGGCGGCCATCTCGGACTCGCTCATCCGCCGTCGGCGGCGCGCCGCCTTCAGGCGCTCGCCGAGGGCCTCGGCCTGTGCCTGGGTCCTGGGAAAGAGGCTCCTCGCCGGTCTGGACATGGAACATAGTATTGACTAGTGGAGCAGATTACGTCAAGACTATGTTACATCGATCAGGGGCCCGCGGCCCTACCCCCGGGCCTGCACCTTCGCCCAGGTGTCCTTCAGCGTGAGTGTCCGGTTGAAGGCCGGGCGTTCCGGAGTGGAGTCCGGGTCCGGGCAGAAGTACCCCAGCCGCTCGAACTGCACCGTCTCGCCGATGGCCGCCCCCGCCAGCGACGGCTCCACGAACGCCACCGTCACCACCGTCTCCGATGCCGGGTTGAGATCCCCGAAGAGATCCCGCCCGTCGGCGCCCGGATCGGGACGCGAGAACAGGTGGTCGAACAGCCGCACCTCGGCCGGCACCGCGTGCGCCGCCGACACCCAGTGCAGCGTCGCCTTCGGCCGCCGCCCGTCGGGAGAGTCCCCACCACGCGTGGCAGGGTCGTACGTGCACCGCAACTCCACCACGTCGCCCGCCTCGTCCTTGACGACCCCGGTACACGTGACGAAGTACGCGGAACGCAGCCGAACCTCGCGCCCCGGCGTCAGGCGGAAGAACTTCGGCGGCGGCTCCTCCATGAAGTCGTCTCGCTCGATCCACAGCTCGCGCGAGAAGGCCACGCGCCGGGTCCCCGCGGAAGGGTCTTCCGGGTTGTTGACGACGTCCATCTCCTCGGACGCGCCCTCGGGGTAGTTCTCGATGACCACCTTGAGCGGATTTAGCACCCCGAACCGCCGCGGCGCCGTCCGGTTCAGGACCCCGCGCACCGCGTACTCCAGCTGCCCCACCTCGACCACCGAATCCGCCTTCGCCACCCCGATCATTGCGGCGAAGTCACGCAAGCCTTCGGCGGGGAAACCGCGACGGCGCAGCCCGGAGATCGTCGGCATCCGGGGATCGTCCCAGCCGCGGACGTACCCCTCGTTGACGAGCCGCAGCAGCACCCGCTTGGACAGTACCGTATGGGTGAGGTTGAGCCGGGCGAACTCGTACTGGCGTGGGCGCGACGGCACCGGCAGGTTCTCGATGAGCCAGTCGTACAGGGGCCGGTGGTTCTCGAACTCGAGCGTGCAGATCGAGTGGGTGATGCCCTCGATGGCGTCCGACTGGCCGTGCGCGAAGTCGTAGGTGGGGTAGACGCACCAGGCGTCGCCCGTGCGCGGGTGCTCGGCGTGGACGATCCGGTACAGGACGGGGTCCCGCAGGATGATGTTGGGCGCGGCCATGTCGATCTTCGCCCGCAGCACGCGCGCCCCGTTCTCGAACTCGCCCGCGCGCATCCGGGCGAACAGGTCCAGGCTCTCGGCCGCCGGCCGCTCGCGCCACGGGGAGTTCCGCCCGGGCTCCGTGAGCGTCCCGCGGTGCTCGCGGATCTCGTCCGCAGACAGGTCGTCCACGTAGGCGTTGCCGGTCTCGATCAGGTGGACGGCCCACGCGTACAGTTGCTCGAAATAGTCCGAGGCGTAGTGGAGGTGCTCGCCCCAGTCGAAGCCCAGCCAGCGCACGTCGGCAACGATGGCGTCGATGTACTCCTGCTCCTCCTTGACGGGGTTGGTGTCGTCGAAGCGCAGGTGACAGCGGCCGCCGAACTCGGCCGCGATGCCGAAGTTGAGGCAGATCGACTTCGCATGCCCGATGTGGAGGTAGCCGTTGGGCTCGGGCGGGAAGCGGGTGACGATCGTCTGGTGCAGGCCGGCGCGCAGGTCGGCGGCCACGATGTCGCGGATGAAGTCGGTCCGGTCCGGAGAGGAGGTGGTCGGGGAGGGGGTCTCGGGGCTCACCTGGCGGCCGCTCCATGCTCAGGGCTGAAAGGAGAGGCGGCTCGCGGTGGCGCACCACACACCCCGGGGGGAGTTGGCTGGCGCGCTAGGATTCGAACCTAGAACCCCCTGATCCAGAGTCAGGTGCCATACCATTAGGCCACGCGCCAGCGACCGCCGCGATCTTACCGCATGACCCGGCGAGGGGGCCATCCCCCGGGTGTCGTCTCGAGCCGGCCGTCGCCTACGCGGGCTCCACGACGGGGAATCCCTCTCGCTCCGCCGCTCGGGCGAGGCGGTCGTCCAGGGTGACGAAGGGCAGGGAGCGGGGGTTTCCGTCGGCGACGGCGATGGCGGCGGCCAGCTGGAGGGCGTCGGCGGCCCGGAGGGGGTGGACCCGGACGATGCGTGTTGCCATCCGCCGGACACGATCGGAGGGCTGGACCTCTTCCCATGACGTCCTGAGCGCGGCCAGTCGTTCCGTCGCCGCGACGACGTCCCGCGCATCGAGGAAATCCTCGCGCTCCCGTCGCGCGATCGCCGACAGGCACTCGACCTCGGTCGCCCACCAGACGATGACTTGAGGGTCGTGTTCGAGCATCTCGAACAACGCCCCGGTCGTGGCTTCCGTGACGATCAGTGGGACGATTGCGGACGTATCCCAGAACCTCACCAGCCGGACCGCCGCTCTTCGATCACCGCGTCGACGATGCTCATGCCGCCCTTCGGGGTCGGTCCAGGCGTTCGCATCAACTCGGTCGGTGGTTCCCCACTCCCGCGCTTGATGATGCCGGCACGCTCCAGGCGCGCCAGCCGATCGTCCACGTCCACGCGCGCGCTGATTGGCTCGATCACGGCCACGGGGACGCCCCGGTCGGTGACCACGATGGACTCACCCGCCTTGACCCGATCGATGATCGCCGACAGGCCGTTCTTGACCTCGGTGATCGTGGCCGTTTTCATGATGGCCAGAATGGCCATCTCGTCATGGCCTGTCAAGGCCGATGCGATGCCGCAGGCGAGTGCCCCGGTTCAGCGCCCGGTTCAGCGCCCGCTAGACCGCCCACTCCAAGCCCAGGCGCGCCAGCGTGTCCGGGGTCGGGTTGCCCGTCGTGGTGTCCCAGCCGGCCAGCCGGTAGTACTCGTCCAGCGCGCCCTCGATCACCGCGTGGTCCAGCGCCACGCCCTTGGTGGGCCCGGTGCCGGTGAGCGGCCGGAAGAACTTGGCGGGCAGCTTGTCGTCCGCGCGGTTCAGGCCCTCCCGGGCATTGAACGCGCGCAGCATGTTGAGGCGCCGCTCGCCGATCTCGATCAGCTCCTCGACGTCGAAGTCCTCCCAGCCGGTCATCGCCCGGACGAAGTCCACCGTCTCCTGCGGACCGAACAGCGTCCAGGCGGGGCCCCACACGAACTGGCACAGCGAGGCTGTGTCCAGGAACGAGTAGAACTGCTGCGTCTTGAGCGCGTAGCGGACCTTGTCCGCCCCGAGCGAGTCGTTCGGGAGCATCTTGTCGAACCCCAGGAGCGCCAGGCGCTCCATGTACAGGTCCGACGCGCCCTCCTCGATCATGCCGTCGTGCTCGGAGGACTGGTGGTCCGCGCCGAACGGGTTGACCGCGTAGATCACCCCCAGCGACCGCTTCGCCTGGGGCATGTGGGCCGGAGCCTCGGCGCCCTTGACGGTGATGAGGTGGTCGTGGCCCTTCCCGATGAGGTCGGCCGCGCGGCGCGACCCGTTGGCCAGAACGTCCCCGAAGCCCTCCCGGGTGGCGATCATCTCGGTCAGCCGGACCATGGCGGCGGTGTCGCCGAAAGGCGCCGGAAAGCCGAGGTCCGCCTCGGTCAGCACGCCGTGCTCGAAGCAGTCCATCGCCCAGGCGACCGTGGCCCCGGTGCCGATCGTGTCGAGGCCGTGCTCGTTGCAGATCTTGTTGGCCAGCGAGATCGCCGCCAGGTCGTCCACGCCGCAGTAGGACCCGAAGACCGCGGCCGTCTCGTACTCCGGGCCGCCGTGCCGGGGCTCGACCGGACGGCCCTGCCACTCCGTCGTCACGACCCGCTTGCAGCGGACGGCGCAGGCGTAGCAGCTGTCGCGGTCCGTGAGGATGGTCGCCGTCATCGTCTCGCCCGAGATCGCCTCGTAGCCGTCGAACTGGCCCGCGTTGTAGTTGAACGTGGGCAGGCCGCCGGCGGCGTTCTGGCCCTCCAGCACGCTCTCGGTCCCGTGGGTGCGCAGGCCCAGGACGTCCCCGTTGTTCGGGATCTCGGCCGAGCCCCACTTGGCGAGGCGGCTGACCTCCCGCGCATCGGCCATCGGCAGCTTCTTGCTGGTGCCCCGCACGACGATGGCCTTGAGCAGCTTGGAGCCCATGACCGCGCCCATGCCGGTGCGGCCGTTCGCCCGGTTGGCCATGTTCATGATCGCGGCCAGCCGGACGAGCTTCTCGCCGGAGGGGCCTGTCTGGGCGACCTGGATCTTGTCGTCGCCGAGCTCGGCCTTGAGCAGGTCATCCACCTCGGAGGTGGTCCTGCCCCACAGGTGCCCGGCCGGCCGCAGCTCGGCCTTGCCGTCGTGGAGCCACAGGTAGACAGGCTCGGCCGCCCGCCCGGTGATCACGAGGCCGAGGAAGCCCGCGAAGCGCAGCTCCGCCGGGAAGAAGCCGCCCGCCTGGCTGTCGCCGATGCCGTCGGTGAGGGGCGACCGGGCGTTGACGGTGACCCGGCTCTGGCCGGCGATCGGCGCCCCGGTCAGGAGGCTGTCCATCACGGTCAGGACGTTGGCCGGGTCCAGGCCGTCCGTGCCCGGTCGCATCCCCTTGAGGATGTAGTAGAGCCCCATGGCGGAGCCGCCGAGGTACGTCCGGAAGAACGACTCGGACGGGTACTCATCCTCGAGTGTCCCTGTGGTCAGGTTGACGTGGAGGATGCGCCCTGTGGTCTCGCCTGGCATGTCGCCTGCCTCCGCTCCATGGACCGGTAAGCGCCGGCCACCGCTGACCGGGCGAGTGTACGGTGCGAACGGGTCGTTTGGCACGGGCACCCGCAGCTCGTCCCGTGGGCCGCGTCTCGCGACTCCCGCTTCTACCAGCCCGCGGCGCCCACCCCCACCGACGACCGCCCGACCCCCGCCCGACCCGCGTGGTCTCGCGCCAGGCCGTCGGCCAGCGCCTCGCCCAGCAGCCGCGTCAGCTGGTCCCACTCGATCAGGAAGCCGTCGTGGCCCTTGGTCGTCTCGAGCTCGTGGTAGCCGGCATCGACGCCCGCGGCCGCGGCTTCGCCCACCAGGCTCCGCACCTGGTCCGGCCCGTAGAGGATGTCGCCTTCGATGCCGATCCCGGTCAGCCCGGTCCCGGACGCCGCGAGCGCCCCGAGCGCGGCGAGGATGCCGCCGCGATCCCGGCCGATGTCGTGGCCGTCCATGACCCGCACGAGGACGCTGTAGGTGTCGGGGTCGAAGCGGTCGAGGAGCTTGCGGCCCTGGTGGTCGAGGTAGGAGACGACCGAGAACCGGCCGTCCGGCCCGACCTGGCGCCCGAAGCGGCCGTCGAAGTCGGTCTCGGAGCGGTAGGTGGTCATCGCCAGCTGGCGGGCGATCGCGAGGCCCTCGTGACCCAGGCGCCGCACGATCTCCAGCTGGATGTGGTTCCAGGCGATGGCGAGGGGTCCCGTGGCCGCCGGTGCCCCGATCGGGACGACGTGGCGCACGGCCCCGGGCCGCTCCAGCGCGACCTCCAGGGCCACCATGCCGCCCAGTGATCCGCCCGTAACGAGGGCAAACCGCTCGATGCCCAGGTGGTCGGCCAGCCGCCAGATCGCCCTGGCCTCGTCGCGTGCGGTGGGCTGGGGGAAGTCGGTGCCGTATGGCTCGCCCGTGGCAGGGTTCAGGGACGTGGGCCCGGTGGACCCGTAGCGGCCGCCGAGGAGGTTGGCGCACAGGACGCCGGTCTGCGTCGTGTCGAGGACCTTGCCGGGCCCGATGAGCGGCGCCCACCAGTCGCCGGCGGCATCGGCGGACCCGGTGAGCGCATGGATCACGAGGACCTGCGGGGCGTCCGGGCCGGGCCCGTCGTGCCGGTAGGCCATCGTGAGGGGCAGGGTCCGGGGCAGGGTCCGGGGCAGGGGAGTGCCGCCGGCCTCCAGGGTGAACGCCCCGAGATCCGCGGCCTCGACCCGCCCGGTTCCGAGGAGAGGCCGGGCGGGGCTGGAGGTGTCGAGGTGCGCGTCGGCGTGAAGGTGCGTCCCCGGGAAGGCGGGCTCCCCGGGGTTTCGCGTGGCATCCGGCGACATGGCCGGGTCAGACCGCAGCCGGCTCGCGCTCGGCCGAAGCGTCGGTCGCGGCGCGCAGCGCCTGGTCAAGGTCGGCGAGGATGTCGTCGATGTGCTCGATCCCTACCGAGAGGCGGATGAGGTCGGGCGTGACGCCGGTACTCGCCTGCTCCTCGGGGTCAAGCTGCTGGTGGGTGGTGGAGGCCGGGTGGATGATGAGGCTCTTCGCATCGCCCACGTTGGCCAGGAGGCTGAACAGCTTGACGCTGTCGATCAGCTTCCGGCCGGCATCGGCGCCGCCCTTGATGCCGAAGGTGACGAGGCCGCCGAAGCCGCCCTTGAGCGTCGCCTTCGCGACCTCGTGGGAGGCGTGTGAGGCGAGGCCCGGGTAGCTGACCCACTCGATCTCGGGGCGGTCCTGGAGCCACTGCGCGACCGCCAGGGCGTTCTGGCTGTGGCGCTCGATGCGCAGGGGGAGGGTCTCCAGGCCCTGGATCAGCTGCCAGGCGTTGAACGGGCTCAGGGCCGGGCCGAGGTCCCGGAGGCCCTGGACGCGGAGCTTGAGGATGAACGCCAGGGGTCCGAACGCCTCGCTGTAGGAGACGCCGTGGTAGGAGGGATCCGGGGCGACGAAGTCCTCGTGGAAGCGGGGGGAGGCCGCCCAGTCGAACTTGCCCGAGTCCACCACGACGCCGCCGATGACGGTGCCGTGGCCGCCGATCCACTTGGTGGCGGAGTGGACGACGATGTCCGCGCCCTGGGCGATGGGCTGGGCGATGAGGGGAGCGCAGGTGTTGTCGACGATGAGCGGGACGCCGTGCGCGTGCGCCACGTCCGCGATGCCCCGGATGTCGGCGACGTCCAGGCGCGGGTTGCCGATGGTCTCGAGGTAGAGGGCGCGGGTGTCGTCGTCGATGACGGCGGCGTAGTTGGCCGGGTCGCTGCCGTCCACGAACTTCACCGTGATGCCCAGCTTGGGCAGGGTGTAGTGGAACAGGTTGTAGGTGCCGCCGTAGAGGCTGGAGCTGGACACGATGTTCTGGCCGGCGCGGGCGAGGTTGAGGATCGTGAGGGTCTCGGCGGCCTGGCCGGACGCGAGGCCCAGTGCCGCGATGCCGCCCTCGAGGGCGGCGATGCGCTCCTCGAACACGCCGGTCGTCGGGTTCATGATCCGGGTGTAGATGTTGCCGAACTCCTGGAGCCCGAACAGCCTGGCCGCGTGGGCCGCGTCGTCGAACACGTAGGAGGTGGTGGCGTAGATCGGCACGGCGCGGGCGTTGGTCGTGGGATCCGGGACCTGGCCGGCGTGGAGGGCCTGGGTCTCGGGACGAAGGGTGCCGAGGGCGCTGGGGTCGAAGCTCATCGGGGTGGTTCTCCGGGGGTGTCGCGATTGGCGGGTTGTCGGCGGTCGGGGTGCCCCTGGGGTCAGGCTGGGCGGCTACCCGTCGTCTGTGGCCGGAGAACAGAAGAGCCGCGAACCCTCGCTGGTTCGCGGCCCCGGGACCTCGGCTCCGAGATCCCCGCTGTCACTGGCTGAACGTCAGCGCGGAGAAACTCGGCGCCCGTCCTCCGAACGACGGGGCCGCCCACGCATACACATCAGCCAGGACATCGTGGTGTGAGCCATCAGGTGGCGAAGGATGACGGATGAGGCGGGTTCGCGTCAAGTCCCCGCAGGTGCCGCAACCGAAACGCAACGGAGGGGTGGGGCGGCGGGCTTCCTGCCGCCAATGTGCCGACGCCACATCTCGTGGCGCGGTGCGACGACCGGACAAGCACGAGCCGGTTTGCGAGAACTGACGAGGCTCCGCCCTCGTTCGGTAACCAGCGGAGGCGGGGCGTCTCACCGAATCTTGGCAGAGAGGGCCTCGCCGCTGAGCTGAGCTGAGACAACGGTAGCAAACGGCGACCGCTCGGGACTGGTTGTCGACCTTTCCGCCTTCTCACCCTCGGATCTTGCGGAGCAGCACCAGCAGGCCGACGACGCTCAGACTGAGGACGAGTAGGTACCCCAATCTCATCTCGGGTCGAGGCGGGGCGCCGGCGGTGTCAGTGACTGGGGGACCCGGGATGACGGTGATCGTTCCGATGGGCAGTGTGAACCGATGGCGACCGCAGCGAGAAACGGTAGCGTCCCGCTCGGATCCATCTTCGTGACCGGGTTGTTCCCCGCGTACGCATAGGGGTTCTCCTCCGCCCGCGCCGGATCGGGCTGGAGGAACCGCCCGAGCTCGGGGTGATAGTGGCGGGCCCGCATGGAGAGCAGGTCGGCCCCGGCATAGCCATCCCAGGCGACGCCCCACTGCCCGACATAGCGGTAGCGGAAGCCGAGGTCGCCGTAGCCGTTGAGCGCGGTGAGCGTGGGCGCACCCCAGGTGGTGTACGCGAAGCGGTTCGCCACCGTGAGCGTGCCCGTGGCGGGGTCGAGCCGCTCGAGCGCCAGCAGCGCGTCGCCGTGGCCGTTCCAGGTGACGAGGTAGGTGCCGTTGTGGGACGGGGTCGGGTGCCCGGCGATCGCCATCCGGACGATCGCACCCGCCTCGTCCACGGTGAACGTGCGGGTGATCAGGGTGACGCCAGTCGTCGCGACCTCGCGCACGACCCTGCCGCCCTCGTAGGTGAGGTCGGTG
>CAMTVM010000009.1:0-61054 GCA_947085195.1 uncultured Chloroflexota bacterium | reverse complement strand
TCGAGCAGCGCCATGCTGTCATCGGCCATCGTGGTGTGCCTCCGTGTCGTGGGTTTCTCAGGTCCAACGACGCGAGGATGACGCGGTGGCCGTTCCTTATCACGGCCGATCCGCTGTTACACCAACTCTAGGGACGTGACCTCCGCTACCTTGGTATTGACGTACTCGGGCCCTCGCGTGGTCCAGCGCATTGCCAGGACCACTCCGCGGCGCAACGCCGCCGCACCCGAGACGAGCCTCGGGGCGACTGCGATGACGCGGGGGGCGACAGCCACCACAACGCGCGCGACCAAAAGGATTGCAGCGAACCAGAATGCGCGACCCTCCGGATCCGCCTTTGTGACTGGGCTGTTCCCGGCATAGCCGTACGGGTTCTCCTCGGCCCGGGCCGGATCGGGCTGAAGGAACCACCCGAGCTCGGGGCTGTAGTGCCGGGCCCGCAGTGCCCTCGGCGTCGATGATGTCGATCCCGCTGGCATCGTTCTCCCGCAGCGAGGCGCCCTTGGGCAGATCGACCGCGAACGTCCAGGCCGCCACCTTGTGCGGTTCGCTGAGGACAAGGAAGGTCTTCGCACCCTCGTTCTGGGCGAAGATCCGAAGGTCGACGCCTGCGAACACCTCGCGGATGTCGGCCCGCACCCCCTCGATCCCGGGCTCGGCGGCGGCCAGCCGGGTGTCGGTGGAGCCCTCGTCTCGAACGGGTCGGTAGGCGACGCGGAAGCCGTCGACGATCCTGACAGCGAGGACGCCCCTGGGATCGTCGACAGGTGCGACCGTAGTGGCGGCGGGTGCGCGGTCCGACACCGCCGCCCGGTCGGGGCCGGCGATCGCGGAGAAGCCGGGCTCGATGGCGACGAGACCGGCATCACGCTCGGGCCGGTAGTAGATCGGGTCGGGGTAGATCTCCGTGACCCGGCGGCCATCGTTGAGCGCGTACGTGCGGCTGAACTCGGTGCGCTCGGCGACGAGCTCGTCGGCTGGGTCGAGGTCGGCGGCGTCGACCGGAGGGGGCGTGACCACGGGCGCGGCGAGCGAGTCGGCGGCGGCAGCTGGCGCTGCGTCGGTTGCCGACACGGGGCGCGGCCCCACGAACCCTGCCTCTGAGGTCAGGAGAACGACAGGCGAGACGGCCAGCAGGCGGCGATGCGAGCGGGTCACGCGCACTCCCCCTGGAGCCCGTAGGGTGGCCCCCACCCCCCAGTCGCCACAGGTGACGACCGTCGTTGCAAGTGTTGTCGTGTTTGACCAGCCGGACAATCGGTAACCATACCTACTTACCCTCGGGCAGTGGGGAGTTGCCTGGGGGACAGGACGCGACGGTTGCCCCGCCGCGACGACCCGCGTAGGATCGAGCGAACGCTTCCGTCAGTGCGGCGTCGGACGGCATCGCCGGCCGTGGTCCCGCCATCGGACAAAGCGTCTGTCTGGCGACGCAGGTTCGATTCCTGCATCTCTGCTCGTCGCGCCGGACCCGCGGCAACGCGACGGGCCGGTGGCCATGCAGGGCTTCGGGCCCTCCGCCGCCGGGCCGGGGTCCGGCGCTCGGGCGCCTCGAACGGGGTGGTACGTGGAACTGCTGATCACACTCGCCGCGATCCTCGTCATCGGCATCGTCGTGGCCGCGGTGATCCGGACGTTCGTGACGGTGACCGTCGTCCACGACTACGAACGCGGGCTGCGGTACCGGGGCGGCCGGCTCATCGGCCTGGCGAACACCGGCTCCCACGTCACGATCCGGCCGTTCTCCGAGATGCGGCTGCTGGACGTCCGCCCGGCGATCGTGCCCGTGGACGGGCAGGAGATCCTCACCGCGGACGGGGTCACGGCCAAGATCAGCCTGGCCGCCCGGTACGTCGTGGGCGATGCCGTCGCCGCGGTGACGCGCGATGCGGACTTCCGCCGGACGCTCTACCTCCTGCTCCAGCTGGCGCTGCGCGATGCGGTCACCGGTCGGACGCTGGAGGAGGTGCTCGAGGCGCGTCGCGCGCTGGGCCCCGAGGTCCGCGAGGCCTGCGCCGCGCGGCTGGCGGAGCTGGGTGTGGAGCTGCTGGAGGTCGAGGTGCGCGACGTGATGCTCCCCGCCGAGCTCCGGCGGGCGTACGCCGGCGTTGTCGCTGCCCGGAAGGACGGCCAGGTGGCCCTGGAGCGGGCGCGCTCCGAGACCGCGGCCCTGCGCAGCCTCGCGAACACCGGCCACATGCTCGACGAGAACCCCGGGCTGCTCCAGCTGCGGATCCTGCAGCAGCTGGGCGAGTCCTCCGGGAGCACGGTGGTGTACGGCGCGCCGCCGGAGCGGATCGTGGTGCCGAAGGCGGGACCCGCGACAGGGGCGCCTCGCGGTCGCGCGGCGCGCGCTGGCACGGATGACAGCCCGGCGTAGGCCAGAGCCTGCCGCGACCATGGGCCTGAGAAGCCCGGGAATGTCTCGCGCCGGGCGGGTATCATCCCGCCGATGACCGACCGCGGGCTCCCGATCGTCAATGGCGCTCCTGCGTGCCCCTTCGTGGCGTTCGAGGAGGATCGCGACGGGCGCGCGCTGGCCCCCGATCACCGCCACCGCTGCTTCGCGGAGCCGAGTCCGTCGCCGCGGGCCCTGGCCCACCAGGAGGCGTACTGCCTGTCGTCCGCGTTCCCGGTCTGTCCCGCGTTCCAGGACTGGGCTCGCCGTGAGGCCGCCGCCGCCCGTCCCGGATCGGCCGAGACCCGTGCGCCCCGCGATGACACCCCGCGGCCCACGCCGGTGAGCGTGCCGCTGCCGCCACGCGACCGCGACCCGCGCCACGCCCCGGGTCCGGACGCCCCGTCGCCGCTCCCCCCGCGCCGGAACCCCCCACGGGACTGGGCAGCGCCGCCGCCCTGGTCCGCCGGGGACCCGGGCAGGGAACCGGCCGATGACCGGTCGCGCTACGCGCCGCCCACCGCCGGTGCTTCGGCCGCCGGCTCGGCCTGGGGCGCCGCATCGCAGGGCCTCGCAGGCAGCGCCGCGGACCGCCTGGCAGGCCCGGACCCGGATGCGCCCGTCCCGCCTCGAGCGTCAGGCTACGCTCCGCCGCCGGCGAACGGCGGCGACGCCCCTGACCGGGTTTCCGGGTCCCGGGACCACGTCCGGCGCCCGCCGGCCGAGGACCCGTCCGACCTGTTCGGCCCCGCGTGGGAGCGGCCGCACCGTTACGAGGCGTACCCCAGCCTGCGGACTCGCGTCGGCCTGCCGAACCTGGGCGGCGGGATCCCGCGCCTGGGCGTCGCCGTCATCGCCCTCGTCCTCGCCGCGCTCGCCCTGTTCTTCGTCGGCCCGATGCTCCTGGGGATCGGCGGCAAGGACGGCGGCAGCGGAGCGGACGCGACACCGGGCGCCACCGCCTCCGAGGTGACGCCCACCCCGGAGGTCACCGAGGTCCCCGCGCCGACGCCCCAGACCTACGTCGTGGCCAAGAACGACACGGTGTCGAAGATCGCCAAGCGCTTCGGGGTCACGGTGGAGCAACTGCTGACCGCGAACCCGCAGGTCAAGAACCCGGACAAGATCAAGATCGGTGACGAGCTGACGATCCCGGTTCCTGAGCCGGAAGGCGTACCGGACGCGGGCGAGGGGTCCGCCGCCCCCTGACAGCCGCACGATGAGGACCCCGCCGCCGCGCGAGGGCGGCGCAGACCTGGCCGCCGCCCCCCGAGCGGCGTCCTACCGCGAGTAGGGCGTCAGGTTGATCGAGGTGATCTTGCCGGCCTCGACCCGGAACTGGGCGTCGAGATGCTGGCTGGGTGCCCCGGGGCGGATCACGATCAGGTCCGCCTGGTAGGTGTTGCCCATGTCGCGGACATCACCCGGGACCATCTTGAGGCCCTTGTCCGCCCGCAGGAACCAGCCGCCAACCTGCTCGATGCCGCGCAGCGTCCGGGCGTTGTCGCCGACATGGATGCGCATCTCCGTCCGCTCGTCCATGAGCGCCACGGCCGCCGTGACCTCACCCGCGTTGAGGTGCTCGAAGAAGATCTCCATCGTGTCAGCGGCTCCCATGGTCCCGAGTGTACCGCGGGGGCCTCAGAAACCGCCGCCCGACCCGCCGCCACCACCCCCGGAGCTGCCACCGCTGAACCCGCCGCCCGAGCCGGACGACGAGGGCGAGTTCCCGATCGTGCCCAGGGCCGCCATCATCCCGGCGAAGCTGGGGATCGGCGACGAGCTCATGAGACCCGGCGCCCAGCCGCCGGACGCGCCCGTCCCGCCCACCCCACGGTCGGTGCTGCCGTACCAGAGCGGCATGTAGCCGCCGGTGGACCGCCCGTGCTCCAGGTCGTCCGCCGTGCGACGCAGGACATCCTCCACGTCCTCCTGGAGGCCGAGCGCGACCCCCCACACGACGGCGTCGTCCGGGCTCTCGATCAGCGGGATCGCCGTCGCGGCCACCACCTCGCCCATGGACCGGGCCTGGGCCATCGTCTTCTGGAGCGTCCGCCGGTAGGCCTCGAGCATTGCCCGGATCATCGCGCCCGGCATCGTGCGCGCAGGCATGCTGCGCGCCAGGCCGATGAGCACGCCGCCCGCGATCAGCTGCCCCACCGCGACGACGATGAGACCGTCCGACGGCAGGTTGGCGCCGACAAATACGCCCAGGCCGCCCAGGCACATCGCCACCACGCCGCGGACCACCCAGCGGGTGGTCGCATGGGCCGGAGCCTCGCGGAACCAGCGCTGCGCGACCACATGCGCCTCGAGGCGCTTGTTGAACTCCTCGACGTCCGGGCCCAGCTTCGGCATGTCGTCCGGCTCGATCCGGCGCTCGTGACCTGCCAGGGACCCGAGGCGCCCGTCGAGGAACCCCGTCGCATCGTCCATCGGCCGGCCACGGGCCCGCGACACGCGCATCTGTTCGACGGCGTCGGCGGAGCCTGCCGGCCCGACCTCGATCCCCACCTTGGTCGTCTTGGTCAGGAGGCCCGTGGTCTCAGGCCGGAACGCGATCAGGCCGCGGGTCGCCAGGTCGAGCGTCGCCGCCGTCAGGGCCCGGCGCGTCGCCCGTCCATCACGCATGACCGCGCCGGCGGCCGGCGTGAGGCCCTTCGGCGCGGCCGGGATGTGGATCGACGGATCGTCGAGGTAGACCGGGTCCCGTCCGAACTGCAGCCAGTTGACCAGGCCCCAGCCGATGACCAGCAGCGCGAGCAGCGGCGCGACCAGCAGGCCGAGCACGGCGTTGACCTGCCGGAAGAAGCTCAGGGTGCCCGCATGCTCGGGCGTGGCGTTCGCGTCGACCCTGGCCAGGGCCACCAGCAGGGCGCCGTCCAGATCGCACTGCCGGAGCAGCGGCAGCATGTCGTTCTCGAAGATCGCCTGGCGGTCCGAATTGGACAGGTAGGTCGCCCGGTAGCCGGGTCCGGCGTACAGCTGGACCTGTCCGTGGCAGGCGTCGCCCTGGTGGAGGTCGAACAGGATGACGAGCCCATCGTCGATGCCCTTGCGGCCGACGCCCCACTGGTCCATGAGCGCGATCGCGTGCTGCTCGGCCTCGTCGGTCGTGATGCCGTAGGGTACGAGCTGGGTGTAGACCACGACCTCGGCGCCCGTGCGGTTCTCGATCCCGTCGATCGTGGCCTCGGCCTGCTGGATCGTCGCTGAGCGGAATACCTCCGCGGTGTCGTAGACGGCCTGGTCTGGAACGGGCTCCGGGAACGGCGGACCGGCCGCGGTCACTGCAGCGACCCCGATCAGCACAGGTGCCGCGGCCGCGAGGAGCAGCGCCCGCATCAGCGGGTATCGAACGGCGAACCGGGGACGCTCACGCACGCGCACACGATACGCGTTCGGGGTCAGGCTGGCCGGAGCACCTGCCCGAGCGCGATCACCGTGTCAGTCCTTGACGACCAGCCCGACGATCGCCGAGATGATTCCCAGCAGGACCGATGCCACCACCGCCCCGACGATCGTGTCGGCCGTGATCCCGCCCGCCGGGAAGCCGCCGACCGTGAAGTTGATGTTCGCGACGGTGTCCGCGAGGAAAGCCACGCCCAGCAGCAGGCCGGCGTTGATGACCAGGCCCGCAAGGCCCAGCGTCACCAGCGAGATCGGGAAGGACAGGATCTTCACGACGGGCTTGATGACGGCGTTGACGACGCCCACCGCCGCCGCCAGGAGCGCCAGTTGCAGGTTGTCGCCCGTGAACTGGATCATCGAGGCCGGGAGCACGTAGAGCAGGATCACGAAGGCGATGGCCGAAGCCAGGATGCCGAGGATGAAACCCTTCACGCAAGCTCCTCCGAACGATGGACGATGCGGCCGCCGAGCCCGGTCAGCCGGACGCTGGTGCCGATGATCGCAGATGGGCCGGCCGCCGGCAGGTCGAGCCGTGGCGACCTCAGTCCTCAGCTCACCGCCTTCTTCACGAGCGCGCCGATCCTTGCCTCGTCGGCGGCGGTCAGCTCCGTCAGGGCGAAGGCGGTCGGCCACATGGCGCCTTCGTCCAGCTTCGCGACGTCGCTGAAGCCGAGCGTCGCGTACCTCGCGTTGAACTTGTGCGCGCTCTGGAAGAAGCAGACGACCTTGCCGTCCCTGGCGTACGCGGGCATCCCGTACCAGGTCTTCGGCGAGAGGGCTGGTGCGCTGGCCTTGACGATCGCATGGATCCGCTCGGCCATGACGCGGTCCGCTTCCGGCATCTCGGCAATCTTCGCGAGCACGTCGCTCTCCCCGTCCGGTTTGCCAGCGCGCGGGCCACGGCGGGCTTCCGCCTTCATCTCCCTGGCGCGTTCCTTCATCGCGGCTCGTTCCTCGTCCGTCCATCCTCCGGACGTCTCGTCGCCCGCGGCGGTGCGCTCGGCGGGCTTCTGCGTGTCCTTCATTCGGGGGCGTCCTCCTCGGCCGGTCTGGATGGTGACGACCCCCATGCTACGCAGCCGCCGCCGCGGCCGCTCTCCCGGAGACTGCCCGGTCGTGGCCCGGGGACATGCTGGCGTCGGTGTCCGGCCGCCTGGTGGGCGCGGGCCGGCCGCCACGAACGACCTCGGGTCCCGCTTCTGCGCCCGATCCTGCCGGGCGCCAGTCGATCACTTGGTACAGGTCAGGAACCGGTCGGCGACGGTGTGTCTGTGCCTCCCGCAGGATTGCACGGAGCGGCCTGTGCGTGGTCGAATCGCAATGCGTCCCGGCAGCGAGGAGGCTGGCCGGTGACGGGGAGCATCCGGGGCATCAGGGCGGCGACGCTGTGCGCCGCTACCGGTGCGCTGTGGCTGGTGGCAGGTACGGCATCGGCCGACGGTGGGCCGCATGTCGCGACAGTCAACAGCGGGTCGACGACGCTGACCGCGGATTCCTGTGCCGGATGTCACCGGGCCCACACCGCCCCGGGCGGGAACCTGATCTCCGCCCCGGATGAGGTGTCGCTGTGCCTGACCTGTCACGGGTCTGCGAGTGCGGGCGCAACCACCAACGTCGTGGACGGCGTCAAGGCGGCCACCACTCGCGGCCTCCGGGGCGGCGGGTTCACCAATGCCATCATGGACTCGGGCTGGACCGGGGCCGCCATGTCACGGCCGGCGACCTCGTCGCACATGTATGACGGCACCACGTCCGTCACGATGTGGGGCAATGGGCCGATCGGCAGCGGCCCGGGAGCCACGTCGATCACCCTCACCTGTACCGATTGTCACAACCCTCACGGCAACAACGCGTATCGCATCCTGCGCCCGATCCCGACGGGTTCGAACGCCGCGACCGGCGTCGTCGTGACCGACCAGATCACCCGGGTCTATACGGTGGCAAGCCCCCTCAATCGCTACTTCGGCGAGGTTTACGGGAACGGCTTCTACAACTGGCGCGAGATGTACCAACTGACCGAATGGTGCGCGGCGTGTCACACGCGGCACGACGCCCCCGAATCCGGGCAGGCAACGACCGATTCGGGCGATCCGATCTATCGGTATCGCCACATGACCCGTTGGCCGGAGGGCTGGTGGATCGACTGCATGGTCTGCCACGGCGGCGCCATCGGCATCCAGGCGCCGAATCCGTTCGACGTCGACTACCGCACCGCCCACGAGCCGGTGTGCCAGACCTGCCACGTCGCCCACGGCTCGCCGGCCGTGATGGGCACCTATTCGGGGATCGTGCCATGGCCGGACAACGCCACCACCCCGTCCGGCAACGGACGCAGCTCGCTGCTACGCCTGGACAACCGCGGCGTCTGCGTCGGATGCCACGACCCGACGAACTGACGGACTGACCGCCTGACGGCGTCAGCCGCCCTTGGCTCCGCCCTTCGACTCGGGCATGCCCTTGGTGGCCGCCAGCTCCTTCGACGTGTCCTTCGGCTTGGCCTCGAGAGCGTAAGCGAGACTGGCCCCGGATGTGGTCACCGGCACCGGTTCCGGTGCCAGTGCCTCCCGCAGACGGTCGACGCGATAGCCGGACACCGCCACGGCTGCCTCGATCACCGCCCGGACCTCGGCGTGCCCGGTCGCAGCGGTCGGCCCAGACGATTCGCCAGCCGGCTCGCTGATCGCCTCCAGACGGTCCACCCAGTCCAGGAGCTCCACCAGCGACTCGCCGTGGAACCAGTCCACGTCGTCCCAGCGGTTGACCCGGAGGAACGTCCGCGCGACGGGGTGGTGGAGCCAGGCGTCCACGAGGCTCGCCGCGACGGCCCCAGCCTCGCCCGCCGCCACTTCCCCAACCCCACCCTCCAGCCATGACGGCACGGGCAGGTCCAGCAGCAGCCGGACGCGCTCTGCGGCCCACCACGCCGCCGCCTCATCCAGGCCCCGTCCGCGCAGCGATTCCACCAGCACCGGAGCCAGGCGCAGCTCCTCGTACCAGGCACGGTTGGTCGGACCCACCATCGCACCCTCGGGCAGCGTGCCCAGCGGTGCCAGGAGCGTCCAGAGACGCAGCGCCGCCTCCTGCGACGGGTCGCCGATGGTGGCGAGGAGCGGCTCGGCGCGCGCCGCGCGCTCGATCACCAGGTCCACGACCGCCGCCTGGTCCCCGGCGGTGCCCGTGGTGTCCGCGACCGCCGCGACCAGCCGCTCTGCGCCCGCCTGCGTGGGGTCAGCGACCACCTCTGCGAGCGCGTCGTGGACCGGGGCCAGCTGCTGCTCCCGGAGCGCTTCCTCCAGCGACGGCACGCCGCGGCCGCCGAGCCGCTCCGCCAGCCGGCGCCAGATGTGGGCGGTGTCGTGCAGCTCGCGCATCTCCCACAGGACGCGGGTCTCGTAGGCGCGCAGCGACACGTGCAGACCCCGCTCCCTGATCTCCGCCACGGAGCGGAGGTACTCGAGCGACGTCCGCTGCTCGCGGACGACGAGCCATCGATCGTCGGCCGGGCCGTCCGCCAGTCCGAGTCCGTCGGCCAGCGTCCGCCGCTCCAGGCGCTTCGACCCGTCGTCGTCCTTCACCGCGTACGCGGCCGAGTCCCGGATCCAGCCGGACGTCTCTCCATACCGGTTGTGGTAGACCACCAGCGACCGCGTCTCGCCGGTCCCGTTGGAGTACGCGAAGACGTTCTCGTCAACCCCGCCGGCGTCGCGCCCGAAGTCGTACAGCAGGAAGTCCCGCGCCTCGGCGAAGTCCGAGCGGCGGTGGAGGAGCGGCACGATCTCGCGCTCGTGGCGGGCAACCAGCCACTCGTCGGCGTGCTCGTCAATCGACGCCCGCCGGAACTCCATCCCGTACTTCTCGGCGAAGCCCTCGAACTGGCCGTGCCCGAACATCGGCAGGCCGGGGAGGGTGGCGAGGAGCGTGGCCACGCCGACGTACTTGTCGCCCTTGCCGAACTGCTCGACCGCGGTCTTCTCGTCGGGGTTGTTCATGAAGTTGACGTAGCGCTTGAGGATCTCCGGGTCGAACTCCAGGGTCTCCTTGAGTACGCGCCGGTAGCCCGCGTTGTCCTCGTCGCGGAGCATGTGCATGAACGCGCTGTTGTAGACGCGGTGCATGCCAAGGGTGCGGACGAAGTAGCCCTCCAGCATCCAGAACGCCTCCGCGAGGAGCAGGGTGTCCGGCACCTCCGTCGCGACCCGGTCCACGACCTCGCGCCAGAACTCGTCGGGCATGGCGGCGTCGAACGCGGCCTGGGTCATCGTCCCGAACTCGGCGCGCGACGGGATGCTGCCACCGCCTTCGCCCGGGCCCGGGAACCACAGCCGGCGCACGTGCCGCTTCGCGAGCACCATCGCCGCGTCGAAGCGGATGACGGGGAACCTCCGCGCGACCGCCAGGATCGTCTGGATCACCTGCTCCCGGACGGCGGCCGACGAGAAGTCCAGCTGCGCGGTGTCGTTCCAGGGAAAGCTGGTGCCGTCGTTGCCGTGGTAGATGTACCGGCGCTCGCCGCTCTGTCGGTCGCGCCACTCGAAGCTGACGGCCGCGTCGCTGTTGTCCCAGTAGTGGTCCTCGAGACGGACCTCGACCCGGTCGTGCTCCGCGAGGTTCTCGCCGCTGAAGGTGTAGGCGGGGTAGGGGGGCTCCGGCGTGCCCAGGAACCACTCCGGGTGCTCGATCACCCAGCGGGAGTCGATCCCCATGTGGTTGGGCACCATGTCCGACGCGAGCCGGACGCCGCGGGCCCAGGCGCGGTGGCGCAGGTTGGCCCACGCATCCTCGCCGCCCAGGTCGCGGGCGATGGCGTAGTCGTCCAGCGAATACGCGGAGGCCGCCGCGTCCGCGTTGCCGCGCCAGACCTTGATCCGTTGCGACGCCTTCGAGCGCTCCCAGAGGCCGATCAGCCACAGCCCGGTGATCCCCCAGCGCGCGAGCCGGTCCAGCTCCTCGTCCGGAATGGCGTCCAGCGTCCGGATCTCGCGCCCGTACCGCCGGGAGAGCTGGTCCAGCCAGACGTGCGTGCTCTTGGCGATGAGGACCAGGCGCGGCATCCAGGCCGAATCGCTGGAGAAGCGCTCCGGCTCCCCCTCGAGGCCGGTCAGGTCCGGGGCCTCCCCGTGCCCGGCACCGCCACCGGCACCCGCGCCGCCCGCCCCGCCGCCACCGAACCGCAGGTGGAGCCCGCGCTCCTCCTCGGCGATCACGTCGACGGCCAGCAGGAGCCGCTCCAGCAGCGCCTCAAGGGCCTCGCCCAGGATCGGGGCCCAGTGCTCCCGGACGTATCGGAGCTGGCCGGCCAGCGACGTGGGATGGGCGCGGGCCGGGGCCCGCAGCAGCTCCACCAGGGTTTCACCGTTGGGGCCGATGGGCGCGAGGGCCGCGTGGTAGGTGTCCAGCGTGGCGACCGCGGCGTCACGGTCCTCGTTCGGGAGCGGCGAGTCGTCGATCAGCACCCGCAGCGGGCGCGCTGCCGGGTTCTCGTTGGCGATCCGGACGAGGAGCAGCTCCTCCAGCCGCACCGGATCGGGCTGTCCGTCCACGTCCGGGAACTCGTCGCCAACTGCTGCCAGGAGCTCACCCAGGCCCGGTCCGCCGACCTGTCCCTCGACGGCCTCGATCGCGGCGGACATGGCCGCCGCCGGCTCCAGCTCGCCCGCTCGATCCACCAGGAGGTGGAAGATCTCGTGCAGCAGCTCCAGGGCCGCAAGCTCCCCGGCCTGGGCGCTGGGCTCGCTGGGGCCCCGGGTGGTGTTGACCCTGGCGACGACCCGGCGCGCGAGCTGGAGGCTGGCCGCCATGCGGGCGGGTGCCCGGGGCGGGGCGATGGGCGGCCCAGCGTCCCCGACGACATCCAGGCGGAAGCGCCGGCGGGCGGTACGCGAAATCGGAAGGGCTCGCATGGGGGAAGTCTCGCACCTTCGCGTGGCCGCCGGACGGGGGTCGGGCGCGGCGCTGAGCGCGGCGGGGAACCGTCAGCCCGGCCGCTCAGGCTCACCCGTCGGTCGTCCCGTCCTCGTCCTCGGCGCCCCCGGCACCCGGACCCACCCGCTCGATCGCGCGTCGCAGCAGCTCGAAGCCTGCCGGATCGAACTCGTAGCTCCACTCCCGCAAACGATCCTGCCGCTCGAAGCGCGCATCCAGGCCCAGGGCGATCGCCTCGCGGGAGAGGAGCACGATGTCCGCTTCCAGGTTGACCTGCTCCAGCTCGGGCTCGGTGTGGGCGACGGCGGAGATGATGGTCACGCCCGAGGCGCCCGCCAGCTGGAGCACCTCTGCGATGTTCTCCACGCCCCGCTGCGTGCCGCACACGACGCCCACCCGGGAGCCGGACGACAGCCCGGCGATCTCATGGATCAGCGACATGTACCCGGGACCCACGAGCATGGCCACCACCGGCACGCGGCCCGCCACGTAGGCCTGCGCCTCGTCGGCGTGGAACGTGGTGGTGGCCACCAGGTCGTAGTGGTAGCGGTCCAGGCGCTCCGGGAGTTCGTCAAGCAGCACGGGGATCACCTCGACCCGCTCCGGGAACGCCTCCGAGATCCGTTCCGCATCCACGTTTGCGTCTGCCGTGGTGCACTCCGCGAACAGCACGCGGATGTGCGGTCCGGGCCGCTTGCGGTCCGTGGCGGCGGTGAACGTGGCCTGAGCCACCTCGTCGGGGGAGAACCCCAGCTGCGCCGCACGCCGGAGGGTCTCCGCCACGATTCCGGCCAGCGCCTGTGAGCCGCGCCTGACCGGGGGCCGGTCCACGACCCGGGTGCCGGCGCCGTGCCGCCCGACCACGTAGCCCGCGTCCGCCAGGCGCCGGTAGACCGCGCGCACGGTGTTGGGGTTCACGCGGAGCGCTGCGCCAAGCTCGCGGACCGGCGGCAGGCGGGTACCCGGCTGGAGGCGCGCCGACTCGATCTGGTAGGCCAGCTGCCAGTAGATCTGCGTGGAGATCGGCACGTCGGAGTCCCGCTCGATGTCCACCTCGTGACTTCCGGCAGGCCGGGGTCCCGGGACAGCAGGCCGTTCGGTGGGCCGTTCCGCGGGCCGTTCGGCCGGCGGAAGGGGGCCGTTCCGGCTACTTGACATAGCAGAGTAGTCCAACTATCGTTCGTATTGGCCTAGTTGACTATATCGACATCTTTCGCACGCATCCGGGCGCCGAACCCTCCCCCCTCCTTTCGGCGCTCATCCTGCGGCCCCCGGCTCGTCCGGGGGTCGTTGGTCTTCGAGGGCCATGGGTCGCCGTCGCTTCCCGGGGAATGCGAAGTCCCTGCGCCGGGGCGGCAGCGCCGTCAGCTCCCGTCGTGTGGCGGGGGCTGGCCCGCCTGGCCCAGCGCCTGCCGGTAGATCGTCGCCCCGCCGATCTCGAGCGCGGGTGACACGAACAGCGCAAGGTCCGCCACCAGCCGCCGCTCCAGGTCCGTGCCGGCCTGCTCGTCGATCAGCCGGACGGCCCGCGCCGCGGCCAGCAGCACGTGGTGCGTCTCGGGGCGTGAGGGGTCGTCCCAGAACCAGCCGCAGGACGCGAACATCCCCAGGCGCCACCGCTGGGCCTCCATCAGCGCGAGCAGCCGGGCCCGCGCCGCGTCGTCCGCGCCCGGGCCAAGCTCGGCCGCCGCGAACGCGACGCCGTCGGTGACGCCCAGGACGACGTCCACGTAGCGGTTGCGGGAACCCCAGACGTCGTCGAGCCCCGGCAGGTCCCGTGCCAGTCCCTCAGTGATGGTGTCGATGCCCCCGGCCAGGCGTTCCAGCGCCGCCCGCAGTGGCCCCTTCCAGCGGCCGTCGGCGGCGTCCGGGCACTCGCCGGACCAGCGCAGCACGCCGTGGTGGCAACTCCAGGAGGTCCGCTCCCGGATCCGGATCTCGGGATGGACGTGACCGGGCGTCTCCGCGAGGACCTCCGAAAGCGTGACCACGTCGAACCCGCGGTCGGGCGTCTCGGCGGACGGTGCCACGAGGCGCTGCAGGAACAGGTCCCGGAACGCCTGGTGGTGGCCGTACAGCTCGCCATCGCTGGCGATGACGAGCATCGGCGCGGTCCCATCCGGCAGCAATTCCGCCAGCCTCGGCGCGATCCGCTCGCGGGCAAAGCGATCCGCATCGGCGGTCACCGCCGGCTCGAAGGAGATGGAGCCCGACAGGTCGCCGTCGTAGAAGGCGACGGCCACGTGCCGCCCGGCGCCTACGTCCACGCGGTACGGCCGCCTGGCGTCGAGATGGCCGGTGTCCGCCTGCCATGGCGCGAGGATCGTGCCGGTCACGCCCTCCTCCGCCAGGATCCGGAGCGTCGCGATGTCAACGGCCGTCTCCGGGAGCCAGATCGCTGTGGCACGGCGGCCGAACCGGACCTCGAAGTCCCGCAGGCCCCAGCGGATCTCGGTGCGGCGGTCGTGCAGCGGGGCCAGCGGCAGGATGGCGTGATGGAAGGCCTGGGCGATGCCGGGCCCGTTGTCGGCGCCGCCGCCCCGGACGTCACAGTCCGCGAACGCCGCGAGGACGTCCGGTGCCTCGGCGGCAAGGTACGAGCTGAGCGTCGGCCCGAGGTCCCAGGAGGCGCGGGCGAGCGACCCAAGCTCCGCGTTGGGCCGGTAGCACTCGGCGGTGGTCCGCGCGTTCCAGTCACGGAACGGCGCCGCGCTGGCGTCCGCGGGGAGGCGGCCGGAGAAGGGGTCCACCCTGGACGGCTGGTAGAAGTGGGCGTGGACGACGAGCCGGCCGCGGCTCACGCCCGGAACCCGGATGGCGCGGTCCTGGTGGTGCTCACGCGGGGACGATGCCCTCGGCGGCGGCGTGGTCCCGGGTCACGGTCACGGCCTGGCGGAGCCGGACCCTGCGCGTCTCTCCGGGGACCAGGGTCACCGGCCAGGAGACCAGCAGCGCGCTACCCTGGTAGATGCGCTCGAAGCCCGCCTCGGAGTTGGAGATCGTCTCGATGGGGCTCCACCACGCATCGGCGGCGGGTTCCGCGGTGGCGGCCACCTCGATCCCCACCCAGTCGTTGCCGAACCCGATGGTCTCGATCGCCGTGGCCGTGCCGGTTCCGTCGTGGGCGGAGCGTGCGCCGGCCAGGTCGTACCAGGCCGACGGGTTGCCGCCGCCCCCCAGCAGGTGGAGCGAGAGCTCCAGCCCCAGGCGCGTCTCGACGGGCTCCGTGCCGCGATGCTCGATCACCAGCTCCAGGCCAAGCTCCGGGTCCAGGCGCCCGCCGCCAAGCCACGTCGTCCGGGTCACCGTGAACGGCTGGCCGGCAACCGTGCCCTCGCGGGACAGGGTGATCGCGCCGGGCTCGAGGTGGCGGACCGTGAACTCGCCGTCCCGGAAGTCGCCCAGCTCGGTCTCGCGCGCCGCGGCGAGCGCCTCCGGGGTCGTGTGCGGGGCGAGGAAGCGGACCAGGCCGATGCGGCGCTCGTGGTCGTCGTAGTGGAGACGGCCCGCGAGGCCCTCCTCCTTGACCATGACCAGCTCATGGATCGAGGCCGGGGCGCCGCCTTCGGCAACGGGCGCCGCGGGCCCTGGACCCTTCGCCTCGTGGGCGCGCAGGAGCTCGTGGTAGGCCTCCGGTCGACGCCGGAGCACGGCCGCCAGCGCGTGGCGCGCCGCCCGGATGTCCCAGCTGCTCACGCCGCCGCCCTCGGACGGCTTGACGGTCACGATCTGGCCGCGCTCCGCCAGGATCGCCTCCGGGCGGCCGTCCATGTCCAGGTCCGCCAGCTCGGCGACGCGCGGCCAGCCGGCCGTACCGTCAGCGGCATCCTCGGCCGCCACCAGGTGCTCGTACGTGGCCAGGCGCATGTGCGAGATGTAGATCCCGCCGAACAGCCCGTGCCAGTAGCAGTCGTTGGACTGGCCGCGATGAAGGTGGTCCATGGCGGCGGCCTTCACCGGGCCCTCGGGCATGGCCGCGACCTTCCGCGACGTCCGCAGCATCTGCTTGTGGAGGTCGTTGATCTCGCGGTACTTCACCTGGAAGTTGCGCCAGAACCCGCCGCGCAGCCAGCGCGCCTCGGGGGCCTTGCGTGCGGCCGCATCGTGGAGCAGCGGGGCGAAGACCACCGTCTCGTCCGGGGGCAGCGCCCACTCGCCCATCTCGGCGTACGAGGACGTCGGCACGTACACCCGCCCGATCGGCGGCTCCCTGTCCAGCCACCGGGATGGCGTGACGGTGGATAGCCAGCCCGCATTGGCCTCCAGCGCCGCGAAGAAACGATCGACCCAGCGGCCGCCACCCCAGCAGTGCTCGTAGGTGGTGGGCCAGGCGCCGAACTTCTCGCCGTCATCGCCCATCATCCCGACCCGGTCGCCCGCTTCGGTGGCGTGGGCGCGCAGGTAGCCGATGACGTCCTCCACCGACCCGAACGGGATCCGGTACCGGAGACCCTGTTCCGTGCCGAAGACCGTCAGCAGGTTGCCCTGGTCCTCGGTGGTGTAGGCGCCCCAGAGGTTCTCCTCCGGGATGGCCGCGGCCCGGAAATGCTGGTCGTCCAGGACGGTCCACCCGTAGCCGGCGGCCACCAGCGAGGTCGGCAGGTCCGGTTCCCAGACGCGCTCGGCCAGCCAGGCTCCCCTCGGCCGGTGGCCGGTGATGCCCTCGATCGTGGTGGCCATCCGCGTCAGCTGGTCGATGCGGTCGTGCTCCGGGAGCGACGCCAGGATGGGCTCGTACAGGCCGCCGCCCAGGAGCTCCACCTGCTGCCGGGCGACCAGCACCCCCAGCCGGGCCAGGAACTCCGGTCGCTCGGCCGCCAGCCACTCGAGCAGCGGTCCGGTGTAGTGGAGCGAGAGGCGGACGCCGGGATGGCGCTCGAGCGCCTCGAGCATGGGCAGGTAGGCCTGGTTGTAGACCTCGGCGAACACCCAGCCGAAGTTGCCCACGGGCTGGTGGTTGTGGATCGCCAGGGCCAGCGAGATCCGGGGGACCAAAGGCTGCGGTCCTCTGTGCGGAGATGGGGCGACGGGCCGGCGGGCCCGCGCGACGGTCAGGTGGTGGAGGTGGCGGCGAGCGTGTCGTCGGCGGGGACGCCGGCAGCGGGGAGATACAGCCGCTCCACGTACTCGTGGAGCATGCGGGTGGTCGAGAACCGCCAGATGGTGCTGGCGATGGAGTTGCGCATCAGCTGGAGGTAGCGGACGGGGAGTCCGGTCTCGTCGCGGTCGTAGTAGGCCGGGATGAGTTCCTGCTCCAGGATCCGGTACAGGTCCTGGGCGTCGGCCCAGTCCTGCGCGCCCTCGTCGGGGTTCGTCTCGCGCCCGCCGATGGCCCAGCCGTTGTCGCCGGTCCAGCCCTCGTCCCACCAGCCGTCGAGGACGGACAGGTTGAGGACGCCGTTGGCGGCGGCCTTCATGCCCGAGGTGCCGGAAGCCTCGAGCGGGCGCCGCGGGTTGTTGAGCCAGACATCGACGCCCTGGACCAGGAACCGGGCGATCCGGATGTCGTAGTCCTCCATGATGAATACCCGGCCGCGGAGCTTGGGGCTGCGCGAGCGGCCGAAGATGTCCTGGATGACGCCCTGGCCGGGCCGGTCCGCCGGGTGGGCCTTGCCCGCGAAGATGACCTGGAGGGGCCGGTCCGCGTCCCACACGATCCGGGCGAGCCGGTCGAGATCCGAGAACAGCAGCGCCGCGCGCTTGTAGGTGGCGAACCGGCGGGCGAATCCGATGGTCAGGATCCCGGGATCCAGGACCTCCTCGAGCTCCTCGAGCAGCACGGGCGCCTCGCCGTGACGGGCGAACTGGTTGCGCAGGCGGCCGCGGGCGAAGATCGACAGCTCCAGCTTCTGGCGCTGGTGGGCCTCCCAGAGCTCCGCGCCCGGGACCTGGTCCACGCGCTCCCAGAAGCGGCGCTCCTCGGGCTGGTCGTCCATGGCATCGAGATCTGCGTTGGTGTAGCGCTCGAGGGTGTCCCGGATCGGCTGGCCGACCCAGGTGGGCGTGTGTACGCCGTTGGTCAGGCCCAGGATCTCGTGCGGCATCACGCCCTGCCAGGTGGCGTTGGCGGTACGGCCGTGGAGCAGCGAGACGGCGTTGGCGCCGCTGGTCAGGCGGAGCGAGAACGCGGTCATGTCGAACTGGGACGCGTCCTGTTCCACGCCGAGCCCGAGCTCCAGGACGTGGTTCATGTCGATCCCGCCGGTGCCGGGGCGGCCGTCGCCCTGGAGAAGGGGGCCCACGACGCGGCGGAGGAGAGCTGCCTCGAAGCGCTCGTTGCCCGCGGAGACCGGGGTATGGATCGTGAACACGCTGTTGCGGCGGACCTCGGTCCAGGCGTCCTGCTGCGAGGCGCCCCCCGCCACGAGTTCCCGTGCCCGCTCGGCCAGGAGGAGCGCGGAGTGACCCTCGTTGAGGTGCCAGACGGCCGGCTCGAGGTCCAGCGCGCGCAGCGCCCGGACGCCACCGACGCCCAGGACCAGCTCCTGGTGGAGCCGCATCTCGCGGCCTCGGACGTAGAGGATGTGCGTGATCGGGCGGTCCGAGTCGTCGTTGTCGGGCAGGTCGGTGTCGAGGAGCAGGACCGGCACACGGCCGACCTGCACGACCCAGACCGCGGCGTGGAGGTCCCGGCCCGGGAGCTGGACGCTCACCGTGAGCGGCTCGCCCAGGCGGTCGAGCGCGCGCAGGATCGGCAGCCGGTTGAGCTCGTAGTCCGGGTAGGCGTGCTCCTGGTGGCCGTCTGCGTCGATCGTCTGGCGGAAGTACCCCTTGCGGTACATGAGCCCCACGCCGACGAGCGGCAGCGCCATGTCCGATGCGGTCTTCATGTGGTCGCCCGCAAGGACCCCCAGGCCGCCGGAGTAGATGCCCAGGGATTCGTGGAAGCCGTACTCGGCGCAGAAGTAGGCGATCGGCCCGTCAAGGTCCCGTGCGTGCCGGCGCTGGAACCAGTGGCCTTCGCCGTTGGACATGTACTCGTCGAACTCCCGCAGGATCGACTCGTACTCCGCCATGAAGGCCGGGTTTTCCAGCAACTGGCCCCAGGCGACCGGACCGGACAGCACGGCGATCGGGTTGCGGTATCGCGCCCAGGCGCCGGCGTCGATCCGGGAGAACAGGGTCTTCGCGCGTGGATGCCAGCTCCACCACAGGTTGTACGCGAGGCGGCGCAGGCCCTCCAGCTTGGGCGGCAGGCTGAAGGAGGCGCCGGGCGCGACCGGAACGTGGACGAGGGATTCCATGAGCGAGTCATGATAGACGCCATCCCGTCCAGCCGTGAACCGGTTTAGCGGGGTGGGGGACCCATACGGACTTCGGCGGCATGCGGGGCGCCCGCGCGCGATACCCTTGGTCCGGTGGTGATGCGTGTCGCGCTGCTTGCCGCGGAATGCGAGCCCTGGGCCAAGACCGGCGGTCTGGCGGATGTCGTGGATGCGCTCGCGCGGGCGCTCGGCCGGTTGCCCGAGGCCGGCGCCGGGCTCCGGGCCCCCGTGGACGTGTTCCTGCCCCGCTATCGGTCCGTCCCGGTCCCGTCCGACGCCGTCGTCGAGCCGCCGCTCGTCATCCCGGACCCCCGAACCGGGAGGCCGCTCCGGGCCGCCGTGGTGAACGTGATCGCGGACGGCTACCGGCTCCGGCTCGTGGACGTCCCCGCCGCCTTCGACCGCGACACGTTCTACGACCACCCGGACGACGCCTGGCGGTTCGCCGTCTTCTGCCGCGCGGCGCTGGCGGCGCTCCGCCGCGACGGAACCCCGCTCGACGTGCTCCATGTCCACGACTGGCACGCCGGTCCGGCGCTCCTGGAGCGGGCTCGCGGTGAAGCCGCGGGCGACCCGTTCTACGCGGACATGGCGGTCGTCGCGACGCTGCACAACCTCGCGTACCACGGGTGGACGGAGCTCGCGCGGCTGCCGCAACTGGGGCTCCGCGCCGGCACGCCGCTCGCCGGCGCCAACCCCGACGGCATCGACCTCCTGCTGACCGCGATCGAGCGCTCCGAGATCGCCAACACCGTCTCGCCCGGGTTCGCGCGAGAGTCCCTGACCCCCGCGTTCGGGATGGGGCTGGACGGCGCCCTGCGCGCGAAGGGTGACCGCTACCTCGGCATCCTCAACGGCATCGACCCGGACGTCTGGAACCCGGCGACCGACGCGGCCCTGGCCGCGCCCTACGACGTGGCGGATCCGTCCGGCAAGGCCGCCTGCCGCGCGGATCTGCTCGCCCGCGTGGCCTTGGACCCGGCCGACGAGGGCGTCGTGCTGGGCATGATCGGGCGCATGGATCCCCAGAAGGGGTTCGATCTCGTGGCCGAAGGCGCGCGGGATCTCCTGGCGGCGGGGGCCCGGATCATCGTGCAGGGCAGCGGCCACGCCGCGCTGGCCGACCCCTTCCGGGCACTCGCGGCCGCCGAGCCGGGGCGTGTCGCGCTGATCGAGCGGTTCGACCGCGACATGGCGCGCCGCGTCTACGCCGGTGCCGACCTGTTCCTCATGCCGTCCCGGTTCGAGCCGTGTGGCCAGGGCCAGATGATCTCGCTGCGATACGGCACGCCGCCCGTGGTCCGTCGGACCGGCGGCCTCGCGGACAGTGTGATGGACGTGGACGAGCGGCCGGGCGAGGGCACGGGTTTCGTGTTCGACGAGACCACGCCGGCGGCGCTGGTCGCGGCGGTCGTCCGGGCGAGCCGGCTGCGGGCGACCGATCCCGCCGGATGGGCGGAGCTTCGAAGCCGGGGCATGGCCGTGGACTTCAACTGGGTCACCGGGTCCGCGCCCGCGTATCTCTCGGCCTACCGCCGGGCGATCGCGCTCCGGCGCGGGTAGCGGCGGACGGAGGCCGGGACGGCCTCGACCAACTGCCCTGCCCCGATTGCCGGTCGCGTGCGAGAATCAGCCCGTACCCGATCCCGCCCGCGGCCAGTCCCGCCGCCGCCCCGGAGGAGCCATGTCCAGGCAGTTCGTCGTCCAGGTCACCAACCAGCCCGGCCAGATGGCCCGCCTCGCGGAGGAGCTGGCAGCGGCCGGCGTCGACCTGCGCGCGATCGGCGGCGGGGGTCTCGGCGAGGTCGGCCACTTCATCATGACGACCGCCGATGACGACACCGCCCGCACGGTCCTCCTGGATGGCGGCTGGACGTTCCTCGAGGGCGAGTCCCTGCTGGCCGAGGTCGACGACCGGCCGGGAGGCATGGCCCGGATCGCGCGCGAGCTCGCGGACGCCGGGGTCAACGTGCTCGGCCACCTGTTCATCGGCCGCTGGAGCGACCGCGCCACGTTTGCGTTCGTCGTGGACGACCCGGAGAAGGCCCGCCCCATCCTCGAGCGCCGCTGATCCTGTCCGCGACGCGGCAGGTCGCACGATGAGCGTCGGGATCATCGTCACCCGGGGCCCGACGGGGGAGTGGGACCGCTGGGACGCGTCCCGGGCATGGGCGCGCACGATCGCGGTCGCCCATCGCTCGCCGGATCCCGATGTCTGGCGTCGTCGTGGTAGGTTTCAGGGACGCGGGAGTAGCTCAGCTGGCAGAGCGGCAGCCTTCCAAGCTGCATGTCGCGGGTTCGATCCCCGTCTCCCGCTCCAAACCCTGTTGCATCTGACTGGGACTCCATCGGCTCATGCCCGCAGGACCCGGGCTGGCGGCGCAGCCGTCCGCATCCGTTCAACGGCTGGGGACTGGAGTCGCGGCTCCCCGAGGACGCGGGGTTCGCGGCGGTCTACGCCTGGGCGATGACCCCGATCGAGACCCGGAAGCCTGCGCGGCGCTGCTGGCTCGGCATCAGCGTGCCCTGGCCGATCGGGGAATCGCCGGGGAACCAGCGCGCCCACTCCCGGTTGAAGGCGTCGAACTCCTCCGGGTCACGCAGGGACCAGTTCGCCCAGACGACCTTGTCGAGCGAGCTGCCCTCGGCCTCGAGCCGCGTCTTGAGGTTGTCGAGGCACTGGGTCGTCTGCGCCTTGATCGCGCTGCTCGTGACCTGGCCGGTCGCCAGGTCGATGGGTCCCAGCGACGAGATGTAGATCATCCCCCCGGCCTTCACCGCGCGGCCGTACCCGATGCTGGGCCGTACCGCTTCCGCTTGCGCGACGGTCTCCCCGGCGACCCACCGCCCCTTTCCCGGGCGAGCCTGGGCTGCCTGCGTGGGATCGTTCGGCGGGATACCGAACTCGCCCGGCGGCAGCTCGATGTCGCTCGCCCTGAACTTGCCCATGAAGGTCGGCCGGATCCCCGTGGGCCGGAGATCCCCCTCGATCTTCCCGTCGCGGACGCCGGTCTGCTCGAAGGCGAAGATGTCCTGGGTGAGGATCTCGTCGTCCTCGATCCCGTAGACCTCGGTGATGTTGACGATCTTGCGCGAGCCGTCCTTGAGCCGCGCCGTGTGGACGATCAGGTCCACGGCCGAGGCGATCTGCTCGCGGATCGACCGGAGCGGCAGCTGGTAGCCGGCCATCAGGATCATGGTCTCGAGCCGCCGGAGCATGTCGGGCGGGCTGTTCGCATGCCCGGTGGACAGCGATCCTTCCTGGCCCACCATCATGGCCTGGATCATGTCCAGCGCCTCGCCACCGCGGCACTCGCCGACGATGATCCGGTCGGGCCGCATGTGGAGGGCGTTGCGCAACAGGTCGCGGGTGGTGATCTCGCCCTCGCCCTCGAGGTTCGGGGGACGGGCCTCCAGCGTGACCACGTGCTCCTGGCGGAGCTGCAGCTCGGCGGCGTCCTCGATCGTGATGACCCGGTCGCCCTCGGGGATGAACGACGACAGGACGTTGAGCGTCGTCGTCTTGCCCGATCCGGTGCCACCGGAGACGAAGACGTTGAGGCGCGCCTCCACGCAGCATCGCAGGAACTCGAACATCTCCGCCGTGGAGGTGCCGAAGCGGACGAGGTCGGCCACGGTGAATGGCCTGGCCGCGAACTTGCGGACGGTGATCACCGGTCCGACGAGCGACAGCGGCTCGATGATCGCATTGACCCGCGATCCATCGGGGAGGCGGGCGTCGACCCGGGGGCTGGACTGGTCGATGCGCCGGCCGAGCGGGGCGATGATCCTGTCGATGATCCGGAGCACGTGCTCGTCGTTCAGGAACGTCATGTCGACGCGCTGGACCTTGCCGCCTCGCTCGATGTAGATGTGGGTCGGGCCGTTGACCATGACCTCGGTGATCGAGTCGTCGAGCAGCAGCGGCTCGAGCGGTCCGAGACCCTCGACCTCGGCGGTCAGCTCGTCGATCAGCCGCCGGCGCTCATCCCGCGTGACGGCGTACGCGTTGGCGGCCAGGAGCCGGTCCACGATCGCCTCCACCTCGCGGTGGATATCGGCCTCGGCCGTGGCGCGGAAGAGTGAGCTGGAGGATCGGACGACCTCGCCCTGGAGGCGGCGCCGGATGTCGCGCAGCCAGTCCTCGCGGGCTGCCACCCGCACCGGCCGCGGGGCTGCCGGGACCACGGCGGTCGGAATCGGAGCCGCCGTGCCTGGATCGACCTCTCGGCCGTCGGCCCGTTGCTGCGCTCGTTCAATCCGCTGGAGCAGGGACATGGCATCCGTTCCCCCGGCTGCGAAATGAGTTCTCGACAACCGCAGTCTATGACCCGGAAGTCCCCTCGGCGAGAGGCAAACGAGTCCGGTGGTGTCCAATGGCACCGAATCCGGGGAGCGGTCGCGGGGTGTCGCATGGACGACCGTCGTGCGGGCACGGTCCACATCGCTGGCCGTCGACACCGATCGGCCTCCACCCTTGCATTTGCTGCATGATTCTGCCAACCTTGGGTCCAGGGTCGGACGTGCACGGCCGCGACCCGGTCGGGCCGGATCCCGGAGGAGGAGTTCCCATCATGCGTTCCCGCATACCCGGCGCGCACCGGGCGGCCGTCGGCGTCGCCTGTCTCGCGCTCGTCGTCGCCGCCTGCGGGGGCCAAGCCGGCGAGTCGGCCGCCCCGACACTGAACCCGGACGCGGACCTGTCCAAGCAGACGCTCACGATCTCGAACTGGGCAGGCTACATGCCCGATGACCTGCCCGCGCGCTTCGAGGCCGAGTTCGCCACCAAGGTCACGGTGACGAACCACGCCACCAACGAAGAGATCATGGCCAAGCTCACCGCGGGCGGCGACTCCGGCATCGACGTCGCGTTCGTCTCCGGCCAGTTCGCCCAAGCGCTCGCCGAGCAAGGCCTCCTCGAGCCGATCCACAAGGATGCAATCAAGAACATCGCGAACCTCTACCCGGAGGCGCAGGATCTCGGGTACGACAAGGGCAACCGCTGGTCCGTCCCGTACGCCTGGGGCACGACCGGCCTGTGCTACCGCGCCGATCTCCTCGACTTCACGCCCGACAGCTGGTATGACCTGCTCACGCCCCGGGAGGGTGTTTCGGGCAAGACCACCATGCTGGCCACCGAGCGCTGGCTGATGCTCCCGGCGCAGAAGGCACTCGGCTATTCCGCGAACACGACCAGTGCGGACGAGATGGCGAAGGTCAAGGACCTCCTGATCGCCGCCAAGGACACCCTGCTCGCGTACGACGACACCACCTTCTACAGCCGCCTCGTGAGCGGTGAGGCCGTCCTCGTCGAGGCCTGGGACGGCTGGTGCAACTACGGCATCGCCGAGAACGACCAGATCAGGTTCGTGATCCCGAAGGAAGGCAGCGACCTCTGGGCGGACACGATGGTCGTGCTCAAGACCTCGAAGAACAAGGAGGCCGCACACGCCTTCATCGATTACGTCCTGCGCGCCGACATCCATTCCTGGGTCGTCGAGAACATCCTGTACAAGGTCCCCAACAAGGCCGCGATGGAGCTCGTCGACGCCTCGCTCGCCGGGACGTACCCGAACCTCGGCATGACCCCGGCGGACCTCCTCAAGCAGGAGGGTCTCGTGGACCTCGGCGAGGCCGGCCCGATGTACACCAAGATCGCCACCGAGATCGCCGCGCAGTGACCCCGGGCCCGGTCGCCCCAGCCCGCGGCGCCCCCCGGCGCCGCGGGCTGACGGAGCGGGTGATCTTCCTCGGGCCCGGGCTCCTCTACCTCGTCGTCTTCTTCCTCGTCCCGCTCGCGATCATCGCGGGCATCTCGTTCCTCGAGCGAGGGCGGTTCGGCGGCATCGTGTTCGCCCCCACGCTCGACAACTTCGCGCGTGCCCTCGACCCGATCTACCTGCGGGTGCTCACGAGCTCGATCGGGCTCGCCCTCGTCACGACGATCCTGGCGCTGTTCCTCGGGTACCTCACCGCCTGGGGCATCGCACGCCTGCCGCGCCGCTGGCGGACCATCGCGCTCATCCTCGTCGTCCTGCCGTTCTGGACGAACTTCCTCATCCGGACGTACGCGTGGATCGTGATCCTCAACAGCCAGGGACCGCTGAACGGGGCGCTCGTCGGGCTCGGGGTCATCGCCCAGCCGCTCGAGCTCCTGTACACGCCCGGTGCCGTCGTCGCCGGCCTGCTCTACGCGTACCTGCCGCTGATGATCCTGCCCCTGTACGCGGCGATCGAGCGGCTCGACCCGGAGCTGCGGGAGGCTGCCGCAAACCTCGGCGCGACGCCGATCCGCGTGTTCCTCACGATCACGCTGCCGCAGACGCTGCCGGGCGTGATCATCGGCTCGATCTTCGTGTTCGTCCCGAGCCTCGGCAACTTCATCGTGCCCGAGCTGCTGGGAGGCGGCAAGCTGATCATGGTGGGCAACCTGATCCGCGACCAGTTCCTCAAGGCGCGCGACTGGCCGTTCGGGTCCGTGCTCGCGCTGGCCGTGATCGCGGCCCTCGCGGTCCTCCTCGTCGTCCAGGCGCAGGTGTCGCGCCGGACAGCCACGACGACGGCTCCCGGTGCGTAGGCTCGGCTGGCTGGCCGTGCCCCTGGGCGCCACGATGGCGTTCCTCTACCTGCCGATGCTCGTGCTCGTGGTGATGTCGTTCAACGCCTCGGGGACGCCCTACACGTGGACGGGGTTCACGCTCGGGTGGTACGGCGAGCTGGCGGGCAACGCCCAGATCCTCGTTGGGCTCGTCAACACGCTCATCGTGGCCACCGGCGCGACCGCCGGGTCGGTGGTGCTCGGCACGCTGCTGGCGATCGGGCTCGACCGCTACGTCCGCCGCTCGATCCTCGACGCCCTCGCGATCGGTCCTGCCATCGCGCCGGACATCGTCATGGCCATCGGGCTGCTCGCGCTGTTTGCGACCCTCGGCATGACGCTCGGCCTCCACTCCGTCCTCCTCGCGCACATCGTCTTCGGCACCGCGCTCGTCGCGGCCGTCGTGAAGGCCCGGCTCGGCCATACGGACCCGTCACTCGAGGAGGCGTCGCGCGACCTCGGCGCGACCGCCACGGAGACGTTCTTCCGGATCACCGTGCCGACGCTCGCACCGGCCATCGTCGCGGGCGCCCTCCTCGTGTTCACCCTGTCGATGGACGAGTTCGTCATCGCGTTCTTCACGAACGGGCCGTCCACGCCCACCCTGCCGATCGTGATCTACTCGATGGTTCGGTTCGGGGTCACGCCGGAGATCAATGCGCTCGCCACGATCCTCCTGCTCTTGACGTTCACCATCGTGATCGCCGCGCAGCGGCTCACGGGCCTCGGAGGGAGCGCGGAATGACCGCCCTGGTGTCGATCGACCGCGTCAGCCGGCGCTTCGGCGACGTGATCGCGCTCGACGATGTGTCGCTGGTGATCCGGGAGAACGAGTTCTTCGCACTGCTCGGTCCATCGGGGTGTGGCAAGACGACGCTCCTCCGGATCCTCGCCGGGTTCGAGACGGTGGACGCGGGCGCGGTGACCCTGGCCGGGGCGGACCTGCTGCCGATCCCGCCGCACCGGCGACCGATCAACCTCATGTTCCAGTCGTACGCGCTGTTCCCGCACCTTTCGGTCGAGCGCAACGTCGCGTACGGCCTCGAGCGCGAGGGGCGACCGAAGGACGAGATCCGGGACCGCGTCGCCGAGGTGCTCGCGACGGTCGGGATCACCGAGACGGCGCGCCGCCGCCCGTCGCAGCTCTCGGGCGGCCAGCGCCAGCGCGTCGCGCTCGCCCGGGCGATCGTCAAGCGTCCCCGCCTCCTGCTCCTCGACGAGCCGCTGTCCGCCCTCGACCGCCAGGTTCGCGGAGAGATGCAGCTCGAGCTCAAGCGCCTCCAGCACGAGGTGGGGATCACGTTCGTCGTCGTGACCCACGACCAGGAGGAGGCGATGTCGATGGCGGACCGGATCGCCGTCCTCGACCACGGACGCGTCCAGCAGGTGGACGCCCCGGTGGAGCTGTACGACCGGCCGGGAACGCTGTTCGTCGCCCGGTTCATCGGCAGCAACAACCTGTTCCACGGGACGGCGGTAGGCGGCGGGGTCGAGGTCCCAGTGCTTGGCGTCCTTCCGGGGACCGCGCACACCGACCCGCCGTCGGCGGGGGCGAGGGCGGTGCTCGCGGTGCGGCCCGAGCATCTCGTGCTCGACGACGCCGTGCCGCTGGTCCGTGGAACGGTCGCGGAGACGACGTTCAAGGGTGGGATGTCCACGCTCGCGGTGGACGTGCCGGACTACCCGATGCCGGTGATTGTCACGCAGCCGGGCGCGACGCGGATCGAGCGCGGGACGGCCGTGGGGCTCCGCTGGGATGCGGCCCGGGCCGTCGTCCTCCGGGGCTAGGACTGGCGGCGGGCGCCGCAAACTGAAGCGTCTCAGCCTGCGCCGGCGCGAGACCCAACTCGTCACGCCGCTCCGCAGGGCGACCTCGATCGGGCGCCATGCCGAGACGTGCGAGCGCCATGGTTGACGGTGCAAGTAGCCTCGGCTAGGCTTCCGCACGTGATCGAGGTTGCCCTGACGGGTTGTATGGGTCTGCAGTGCTCCTGTCGCTGGCGAGTGCCGGCGAGGGTTGAGCGCGCGGCCATCTGACAGGACCGCCTCCCCTCCCTCCCGGGCCTCGCGACAACCGTCGTCCTGCGCGCCTGTGCGGCGCGTCCCCGTCCCGCTCGACCCGGAGTCCCTCGATGTCCTACCTCACGCCTCCCGCCCGCGCGATCGATCCGCGCGGTCAACGCTTCGGTGCCGGCGTCTCCGCCATCATCCTCGCCGTCGCGTTCGTGGCGAACCTCCCGTTCCTTGCCGCCCTCGTCGGTCTCAATCTGGCGGTCTCGGCCGCCCTCGGGACGCGCCTGTTCCTCCCCGGCCGCGCGTGGCCACTGGTTCGCACGGCCCTCCGGCTGGCCTCCGTGGAGCCCGAGCACGAGTACCCGCCCCGCTTCGCGCAGGCACTGGGGGCCATGTTCCTGGGCCTCGGGGCCATCGCGTTCCTGCTCGCCGCACCGGTGGCCGGCTGGGTGCTGACCGGCGCCGTGGCGGGACTGCAGACGCTGCTGGCCGTCACCGGGATCTGCATCGGCTGCAGGCTGTACTTCCTTCGATGGTGGGTCCCGACCCTGTTCGCCCGCGTGTTCCGGCGCACGGACACGCTCCGCCTGACGGAGTTTCCAGCGATCAACCGGATCCGCTAGTTCCGCGGGGCCACCCACAGGAGCGGGGCCGACGAGACCCCCGGCCACGACACCCGGGGCCACCCGCTTGACGCGCGGCTGTCGTCCGTAGATGCTATTGCAACTTGTTGCATCTAGCTCCCTGACCAGCGTACCTCGTCCCCCGGAGGCTCCCATGACCGCACCGGCGTTCCTGCTTGAGATGCCCCTCACCGCCGTGACGGCGGGCGGGATCGGCGTGCTCGTGACCGGCTTGCTGCTCGGTTTTCGTCACGGGTTCGATTGGGATCACATCGCGGCGATCACCGACATCACGTCGACGACGGCGGCGGCCGACGCAGGGACCGAGCTCCACGAAGCGGAACACCGGGCGCATCCACACGACCACGACCATGGCCACGGCGGAGCGGCGGAACAGGCCGTCCACCACGGCGGCGACGCGGCCACGGTGGCCCCGGCAGCCATGGCGGGCCCAGTCGCCCTCCCGGTCGACCGGCGCAGGTTCGTGGCCGAGCAGCGGCACGCCATCGGGCTGGGCACCCTCTACGCGCTCGGGCATGCGCTCGTGGTCTTCCTGCTGGGCCTGCTCGCCCTGGCCTTCGGCGCGATCCTCCCGGACTGGGTGGACCCGATCATGGGTCGAGTCGTGGGGGTCACCCTGCTCGTCCTCGGCATCTGGGTGTTCATCTCGCTCTACCGGTACCTTCGCGGTTCCGCCGAGTTCCGGCTTCGCAGCCGGTGGATGCTCGTGTTCGATGGCGCCCGCTACGGATGGCGGAGATTCCAGGCCCGCCTGCACGGTCACGAGCACGTCGCGCCACTCGAGATGAGCTCCTACGGCCGGCGGACGGCGTTCGGCGTCGGCATGATCCACGGCGTCGGCGCGGAGACCGGTTCGCAGGCCCTGCTCATCGCGGCAGTCGGGGCGGCCGGCGGGGCGGGACTCGGCATCCCCATGCTGCTCGCCTTCTGCATCGGCCTGGTGGTCGCCAACACCGTCATCGTGGTGGTCTCGGCGACCGGATTCGTCGCGGGCAAGGTCCGCCGGCCGATCTACATCACCGTCGGCGTTCTAGCGGGCACGTTCAGCATCGTGGTGGGTCTCGCGTTCCTGCTCGGGGCGGACAACCTGTTGCCGGACCTCCTGCAGCTGTTCGGCGGCGGTGGCCTGTGACCACGTCGCCCCACGGCGTCGGGCGCAGTGAGGGCACCGCCCCGGCCGCCTGGGAGGACGTCCCCGCGCGGCTGCGCGCCCGCGGGCTCCGCTGGACGCCGCAGCGGCGGACGCTCCTTTCCGTCCTGGCGGCCAGCACGGGCCACGTCATCGGCAGCGAGCTGGTCGAGCGCTGTCGGGCCATCGATCCGGAGACCGTCCCGTCCACGGTGTACCGGACGCTCGACCTGCTGGAGGAGCTGGGTATCGTGCGCCACGCGCACGGGGCGGACGGGCGCGAGGAGTTCCACGTCCTGCCGACTGCGGAGCACGGGCACCTGCACTGTCGAGGCTGTCGCCAGGCATGGGAGATCGGCGCGGGCGAGGCGGCGTCCCTCGTCGCGGCGTTGAGCGCGGATCGGGGCTTCACCGTGGACCTCTCGCACCTCTCGGTGTCCGGCCTCTGCCGCGATTGCGCCGCCGCGATGGCGCCGCCCCGAGCGCGGCCCCGGCGATGCTCCGACGAGCGCGGCCCCGCGCCGCCCCGAGCCCGGCCCCGGCGAGGCTGAGGCCCCGGGCGGGTTCTACTCCGGCGTCGGGACGCCGAGGATGCTGAACCCTCCGTCCACGTAGATGACCTCGCCGGTCACCGCGGACGAGAGGTTTGAGCCCAGGTACAGCGCCGTCCTGCCGACGTCCTCGATCGTGATGTGGGCGCGCAGCGGGGCGATCTCGTTGAACGGGCCGTAGAGCTTGCGGAAGCCCGCGATGCCGCCCGCCGACAGGGTCCGGATGGGGCCTGCAGAGATGGCGTTGACGCGGATCCCGTCCGGCCCGAGGTCCGCGGCCAGGTAGCGCACGGACGCCTCGAGGGCTGCCTTGGCCACGCCCATCACGTTGTAGTGGGTGACGACCTTCTCAGCGCCGTAGTAGCTGAGCGTCATCACGGAGCTGCCGCGGTGCAGGTACGGGCGCGCCTCGCGGGTCAGCGCGACCAGCGAGTAGGCGGAGACGTCCAGCGCGAGCGCGAAGCCGTCACGGGACGTGTCCACGAAGGAGCCGTCGAGGTCCTCGCGCTTCGCGTAGGCGACGGCGTGGACGAGGATGTCGATCTCGCCGTGGATCGCCGCCCACTTCTCCATGACCGTGCGGATCTGCTCGTCGGACTGGAGGTCGGCGGCCTCGACGAACGTGCTGCCGATGGACTCGGCCAGCGGACGGACGCGTCGCTCGATGAGGCTCTCCACCGACGAGAAGCCCACGATGGCGCCCTCGTCGTGGAACGCCTTCGCGATGCCCCAGGCGATGCTGTGGTCGTTCGCGACCCCGAACACCAGGGCCTTGCGCCCGTCAAGCAGTCCCATCCACGGCTCCTTCGCTGACGATCCGTCCCGCCCGGCGCGGCGGCGCGGGGGTAACCTGCGCGCATCATGCCCGACCCGGCCGCCGATCACGACTCCCTCCGTGCAGCGCTGCACGGGGTCCGGGCGCTCATGCTGGACCTCGACGGGGTGCTGGTGCTCAAGGGCGAGGCCGTGCCAGGGTCGGTCGCCGCCCTGGCCGAGCTTGACCGGCGGGCATTCCCGTACCTGATGCTGACGAACACGTCGCTCGTCTCGCGCGAGAAGCTGGCGCGATGGGGGCGAAGAGCCGGCTTCGCCATGTCCGCGCAGCGGTTCCAGACCGCGCTCTCCGCATCGGTCGAGCTGGTGCGACGCGACTATGGGAATCGGCCGATCTACGTGATCACCTCGGACGATGCGCGGGTGGAGTTCGAGGGTGTCAACCTGGTGGACGGGGCTGTGGCCGATGCGGCGCCGTCCGAGGTGGCGGCCGTCGTGCTGGGGGACTCGCCGGACCAGCTGACGAAGGCGAACCTCGACCGCGCGTTCCGGCTGGTCCGCGGCGGTGCAGCGCTGATCGGGATGCACCGCAATGCCTGGTGGCTGACCAGGGACGGCCCGACGCTCGATGCCGGGGCGTTCCTGGTGGGCCTGGAGTACGCGACGGAGCGGAAGGCCCGGATCGTCGGCAAGCCGTCCCCGGCGAGCTTCCGGCTGGCGTTCGAGCGCCTGGCGGCCGAGGCCCGTGACCGGGGTGAACCGCGCCTGCTGCGCCGCGACGTGGCGATGGTCGGGGACGACCTCCGGATCGACATCGGCGGCGCGCAGCGGGCCGGCCTGCGCGGGATCTTCGTCAGGACCGGCAAGCACGGTGACGCGGACCTGGCAGCTGCCGCGGCCCGCTCGCGGGGCGCGGTGCGCCCGGACGGCGTTGCGGCGTCGATCGCGGAGGTCGTCGCGGCGCTGGGCTGAACCGATGGGGCGCGGAGGTTGGCGGGCCGAACGGCCCACCAGCAACGGACGATGAACCGACCTGGGTTTGATGGAGACTCTATCGCTTTGAGGGAGGATGGAGTCCATGAACGGCGATGGCGCCCTATGACGCAGGCGAAGTGAGTCTGGCCAAGCACCTACGAGGAGGTGATGCGGAACCTCACCGAGAGACTGGCGTGGGCGGACGGCTGGCGGCGGGGCTGGCGGGTGCCCTCCAAGTCCGGGCTAGACCTCGCGGACGTCCTCGATCTCGGTGACCGCGGGCTCAAGCGCGGCGACGAGGACCTCACGGGAGGCGCCGTTCGCCTTGATCAGCACCCGTCGGTTGGACGGGTCGGTGCCCGTGAACCCGGCCACCGCGGTGATGTTGCCGCCGCAGTCGGCGATGGCCCGGGTCACCTTCGCCATCTCGCCGGGCACGTTCGGCACGAGCGCCGTCACGCGCACGCCGCGCTCGCGGGCTCCGAGCAGGTCCAGGAACAGCTTGAACAGGTCGGTCTCGGTGATGATCCCGACCAGCGATCCGTCCCGGACAACCGGGAGGCCGCCGATCTTGCTGTCGACCATGAGCCGCGCCGCGTCCTCGAGCGGCGTGTCCTCGGTCACGGTGATGACCTTCGCCGTCATCACGTCGCCCACGGTGATCTTGCCCAGCAGGTACGTGATCTCCCAGACGCTGAGGCTGGTCGCCGGCGACGGTGACGCGAGCAGCAGGTCCCGGTCCGAGACGATGCCCACGAGCCGGCCGCTCTTGTTGACGACGGGCAGGCGGCGGATGTGCTCCACCCGCATCAGGTTGAGCGCCTTGGCGACGGGGAGGTCGGGCGTGGCCACGATCGGCTGCCTCGTCATGCGTTCCTTGACGAGCATCGGTTCCTCCTTGGCCTGGGGGCCGGGCCGGTTGCGTCCGGCCGGCAGGCGGGTCACACCGGCACCATACGGGCGGCTGCGACCACCCGGGAGAACGCTGACGGGACACGACGAAAGGAACGGGATCAACGACGGGCCGTCCCCGGTGGAGCCCTGACCCGGCTCAGCCAGTCGGGCGCGTCACCCGCACATCGTCGACGCCGGCTTCCACCGTGGAGTCCGCGCCGCCGTCCGTGGCCTCGAACCGGATCCGGATGGTCTGGCCCGCCCAGGCGTCAAGTGGGACCGACGCCAGGCGCCATCCGCCCTTGACGACCGCGCCGGTCCCGGTCCGCTCCCAGACGGTGGCCTGCATCCCGTCCGCCGTCTCGACGATCGCGCGCAGGTGGTCGGCTCTCGTGCCGCTCGCGGTGTGGGCGAAGCTCCAGCGGAACCTGAGCTGCTGGCCGGTGCCCACCGGGAGCGCGATCGGTGTGGACCGGACCGTGGTGCGACTATCCAGGTCGTTCATCCCGGCGCTCGTCCCCGCCGCGAGGCCCGTGACCAGCGCCGCCCGCCCGGACGCGGTGGTCCCTGGCTGGAGCGTCACGCCGCCGACCGAGGTGGCGGCGGGATCGCCCCGTGCGAACCGCCCGCCCGCGGGTGCGGTATCGGTCCCGTCCGGGTTCACCGTCCAGCCGCGCCGGACCTCGAAGTCGTCGTCGAAGGCACCGCAGCGGGCGTTCGCCACGGTGGCACCCAGGACGGCATAGACGCAGCCGGCCTGCTCCGCGAGGTACAGGACCGCTTCCCTGTTCCGGGCCGTCTCGCCGGCGATCTGCGAGGCCTTCGGGTAGTCCACCGCGGACAGCTCGAACGTGTACGCGAAGATGCGATAGGTGCCGTACGAGTAGTCGCGCGAGGTGCCGGACATCAGGTAGAGGTCGCTGCCCTGCATCGGGCGGTAGCCGTTCGACGCCGCCATCCGCTTCCCGATGGCGACCAGCGCCGCATGGTCCTGGGTCGTCATGTCTGGCGGCACGTCCGTGTAGGTGTAGCCGTAGGGCCACAGCACCTGGCGGCCGAACTCGTGGAACGTGATCGCCGTCCGGATCTGCTGGCGTCCGTCCACGACGCGGCTCGCGAGGAAGGCTCGCATCGCCTGGGTCTCGGGCGCGGAGAAGGCCGACGGGCCGCGATAGGTCCTCGCCGCCGGGTCCGTGCTCGTCCGCCCGGCGGTGCCCCAGCGGTAGCCGTAGTTGCGGTTGAGGTCCGTGCCCACGGCGGTGGTGCCGGCGTTCGGCTGGCGGTTCTTGCGCCAGTTCTGGAACCTGGCGTACCGGATGTTGTACTCGGCTCCGTCGGGGTTGACGGCGAACACGATCCAGACCTCGCGCGTGTTGACGATGTCCGTGATCCGGGGGTCGGTGCCGTAGCCGTCGGCGAGCCAGTGGAGGATGCGCAGGGTCATCTCCAGGCCCATGTGCTCGTCGCCGTGGTGGAGGCCGTCGTAGAGGACCTCGGGCTCCGCCTCGTCGGTCGCCACGTTGTCGCTGATCTTGGCCGCCCAGAGCTCGCGACCCTCGTAGCTCTTGCCGATGGAGATCTTCTGGACGATGTCGGGGTGGGCGGCCGCCACGGCCGTGATGTCCGCGACCATCTCTGCGTACGTGTGGAAGCCCTCGTAGCCCGGCGGGAACTGCGAGGCGGCGGCGCTCACCGGCGCCACCCCGGCCAGCAGGGTCATCGCAAGGGCGGCGGCCAGGGAGGCGGCGAGGGAGGAGAGCGGGCGGCGGGGTCGGGACATGCCCGCCATCCTGCACGCCTGTCGCCACGATGCCCATAGGCCGATCGTCTGCCGGGACCCTCCGGGCGGGCCTGAGCGAGGCCGCCGCCGCGCTAGACTGGGCGCCAGAGTGACGTTCGGACGCGGCAACGCATGCAAGGATGAGCTGACGATGAATGGCTGGACCGGGCAGTTCCTTCGGGTCAACCTGACCGACAGGACCCATCGCGTGGAGTCCTTCTCGGAGGAGTTCGCCGACACCTGGATCGGCGGGCGCGGGTTCGCCGTCAAGATCCTCTACGACGAGCTGGCCCCGGGCATCGATCCGCTCGGACCCGACAACAAGCTGGTCGTGGCCGTCGGCCCCATCTCCGGTATCCCGGCCCCCAACACCGGCAAGACGATCGTCGCCGCCAAGTCGCCCGCCACCGGCGGCTACGGCGACGGGAACCTCGGCACCCGCGTCACGGACCAGCTGCGCAAGGCGGGCTATGACGCCCTGATCGTCGAGGGCCGGGCCGAGCGACCCACGATGCTCGTCATCGAGGACGACCGCGTCTCGTTCGAATCGGCCGAGGAGGTCTGGGGCAAGGGCACGATCGCGACCAACGACTGGATCTACTCGCGTTTTGACAAGGGCGCCGGCGTCCTCAACATCGGCCAGGGCGGCGAGAACATGGTCAACTTCGCCGTCGTCCGCAGCTTCGAGGGACGGTCCGGCGGACGGCCGGGCATGGGCGCGGTGATGGGCTCCAAGCTCCTCAAGGCGATCGTGGTCAAGGGCACCAAGCCCATCCCGCAGGCGTTCCCGGCGGCCATGAAGACACTCGGCCGGGACGATCTGCGAGAGGTCCACAAGATCGACAAGGAGGCCGCCTGGTCCGTCCAGGGCACCACCGGCGTCCTCCCCTGGTGCAACGAGGTGGCCGCCCTCCCGGTCCACAACTTCCGGGGCACCAGCCACCCGGACGCCTGGATGGTGGACGGCGAACGGGTCCACGCGGCGCGCGTCGCCACCTACGGCTGCCCGAACTGCACGATGCGCTGCGGGATCGCGGTCCTCGACGACGAGGGCCGCGAGGCGGAGGTCGACTACGAGAACATCGGCCTCCTGGGGCCGAATCTCGACCTCTACGACCTCCCCCAGGTGGGCGCGCTCAACTACCTGTGCGACGACTACGGTCTCGACACGATCTCGGCAGGCGGCGTGCTCGGGTTCTACGCCGACGCCATCGAGCGGGGCGCCACGCCTGGCGAGCCGCTGTTCGGGGACGCGGCCGCCTTCAAGAAGCTCCTGGGCTTGATCGCCCATCGCGATGGCGGGATCGGCAACCTGCTCGCGGACGGTGTGCTGCGCGCCGCCCGGGCATTCGGCCACGGGTCCGAGGACTACGCGATGCACGTCAAGGGCCTCGAGATCTCGGCCTACAACTGCAAGTTCATCCCGGGCATGGCCCTCGCCTTCGGGGTGAGCCCCATCGGTGCCCACCACAAGGAATCCTGGATCATCACCTACGAGGTGAACCAGACGCCGCGCGAGGGGTACGGCCGGGACAAGGCACAGAAGATCGTCGACCTCCAGCGGATCCGGGGCGGGCTGTTCGAGTCGCTCATCACCTGCCGCTTCCCCTGGGTCGAGGTCGGCTGGGGCGTGGAGCACTACCCGGTCTACTTCAACACGATCACCGGCAAGGAATGGAAGCTGGAGGACTTCTGGCCGATCTCCGACCGGATCTACGCGCTCATCAAGCTGTTCTGGCTGCGGGAGTACCCGGACACGGACCGCTCGGCCGACTACCCGCCGGCTGCCTGGTTCGATCCCGCCAACGCGGACACGGAGGGTCCCATCGCCGGCCGGATCCTTGAGCGCGACAAGTACGACGGCCTCCTCCAGCACTACTACGACATCCGCGGCTACGACACGCGCGGCGTGCCCACCCGGGCCACCCTGGAGAGCCTGGGGCTCGACGCCGAGGCGTCGGCCGCCGAGGCTTACGCCACGATCCGCTAGCGATGGGCGTCCCGGGATGAAGATCACGCTCAAGCTCGTAGGCGGGTTCGTCCACACGGTGGGCTTCAGCCAGAAGGAGCTGGACGTCGAGCCGGGGACGACGGTTGCCGACATCCTGGCGTCGATCGCCATCGACCTCGGCCGTCCCATGATCATCGCCAGGAACGGGCACGGGGTGCAGCCGGACGAGGTCGTGCAGGAGGGCGACCGGATCCTGGTGTCGCCGATCTTCTCTGGCGGCTGACCGCCCGGCGCGCTGGACCGGATCCGGTCCCGGCCGGTACGCTCCGGGTCGCTCAACCGCGCCCGCGTCCCGCCGCCCGCCCCAGAGGATCTCGATGACCACCACACCGCGCCCCAAGATCACCTACGCGACCCTGCGCGCCGACAACGAGGAGCTGCACGCGCTCTACGAGGCCGGCCTGGAGAAGGCCAGGGGCCGTCTGGGCGCCTACCACCGCAACTTCGTCGACGGGGCCGAGCGCGACGGCGAGGGCGCCTTCGAGGTCCGCTCGCCCATCGACACCGACATCCTCGTCGGCACCTTCGCCCGGGGCACACGCGCGGACGTGCAGGACGCGATCGCTGCGGCCCGCCGCGCGCAGCCGGCATGGTTCCGTCTCGGCTGGGAGAAGCGCCTCGAGATCCTGAGGAGGTCCGCGGAGCTCATCTCCGAGCGGCTCATGGAGTACGCGGGTCTCATGGCCGTCGAGGTTGGCAAGACCCGGATGGAGGCCCTGGGCGAGGTCGAGGAGGTGGCCGACCTCATCCGCTACTACGCGAAGACGGCCGAGGACAACGCGTTCTACGACCACGAGATGGACAACCTGGGCGACGCCGCCGTGCACACGCGGTCGATCCTGCGGCCGCACGGGGTGTTCGCCGTCATCAGCCCGTTCAACTTCCCGATGGCGCTCTCGGTCGGGCCGTCGTCGGCCGCGATGATGGCCGGCAACACCGTCGTGTTCAAGCCGGCATCCGCGTCGGCGATGACCGCCATCCTGGTCACCGAGGCGTACCGCGACGCAGGCGTCCCTGATGGCGTGTTCAACCTGGTCATGGGCCCCGGCAGCACGGTCGGCGCGGAACTCCAGGAGAACCCGGGGATCGACGGGATCGTGTTCACCGGGTCGTACGACGTCGGCTTCGACATCTTCCGCAACTTCTCGACGCAGTACCCGCGGCCGTGCATCGTGGAGATGGGCGGCAAGAACACGGCCGTCGTGCTGGCCAGTGCCGACCTCGAGGAGGCCGCCGAGGGCATCATGCGCTCGGCCTTCGGATTCGGCGGGCAGAAGTGCTCGGCCAACAGCCGGGTGTACGTCGCGCGACCGGTCCACGATGAGCTGGTGCGGATCCTGGTCGAGAAGACCGAGAAGCTCGTGGTGGGCGACCCGCTCGGGCGCACCACGTTCCTCGGGCCGGTCATCGACCAGCACGCCGTGGACCGCCACCAGCAGGCCGTCGCCGAGGCCCGCGGGGACGGGACCGTGTTCAGCGGTGGCGCACACCTGACCGACGGCGCCCTGGCCCGCGGCTTCTACCTGGAGCCCACCGTCGTCGGGCTGCCGGCGTCGCATCGCCTGTTCCGGGACGAGCTGTTCGCACCGTTCACGGCCGTCGCGCCAGTGGACTCGCTGGACGAGGCGATCACCCTCGCCAACGACAACGTCTACGGCCTGACAGCGGGCGTCTACAGCGAGGACCCGGCGGAGGTCCAGCGCTTCCTGGACGAGGTCCACGCCGGCGTCCTGTACGTCAACCGGCGCGCCGGCGCGACCACCGGCGCCTGGCCGGGCGTGCAGGCGTTCGGCGGCTGGAAGGGCTCCGGCTCCACCGGCAAGTCCGGGCTGTCGAGGTACTACGTCGCGCAGTTCCTGCGCGAGCAAAGCCACACCATCGTCGACTGACGGGGCGGCGACTGGCCATGGCCGGGCCGCGCGGGATGGGTGGGCTGCGAGCGCGACTGCTGCCGCCGACCCCGTCGTGACCATCATCGTCGCCGGCTGCCCGGTGCTGCCGGTCTCCTTGCCGCCAGACCTTCCGGCCTGACCCACCCCGCCGCCTGGCGCCGTGGTCGCGCCGCCCGGGGCGAATGCACCTGGGGATCAACAATGGGGACGACGCTGTCGGTCACGCTGGTGGTCAACGGGAACGTCGTCCGCCAGGTGGACCCTGGGGAGGCGCCGATCCACACGGCCGCCCAGCTCCCGGCCCTGCCCTGGAACGTGGAGGTCCGGTCGCCGTCGGCCGGTCCTCGTCGGCATGACCACCCGGAATGGCGACCCCTGGACCCTGGGACAACGCGGACGGCAGCTCCGAGGCCAGACCGCCGGTGCCCAGGGCGGACCCGTTCCTGCGGCCGTATCGACATCTGGTCCGGTATGCGGATGCTCGGCCCGGCGCCTGGCCCGGGCGAACCGGGGGACTGCCGTCCGTAGCGGCGCCTGCCCCAAGGGGCGGGGCTCGACGGGCTCGTTTCGGTCCTCGATGGGACTGGCAGTCATCGCGACATCGGATCGGGACGGCACCCTGTGACTGCGGGGCGCCCCCCAGGCCCTCCGGAGCTCGAATCCGGGCTCTACCTGCGACCACCAGTCACAGGTGGACCCATCGTGACGGCGCAGTGATGACTGGCAGTCCCACCCGACCCACCCTACCCACCCTACCCACGCGACCCACCCGTCCCGGGGCGCCCCCGCACCCGGGTCCGGGCGCCCCGCGGCCGCCGGCACTCGGCGACGACGCCCACGACGGACCCCTTCTGACGGGCCCTTCGGACCCTCTCGCGCCACCGGACCGCTCTGCTATTGTGGTATTCACTCTGCATAGCTTCTATGCGCTCGGGCCCGCGAACCGCCACGCGCCGGCCCGGCGCTCCGCGCCCTCCAGGAGGCCCCGTGACCACCCCGCTCCAGGCGCGTCCCATCCCGGACATCGTGACCGAGCTGCCGGGCCCCAGGGCCCGAGCCCACATCGAGTTCGACCACGCCTGGACGAGCCCCAGCCTCCCGCGCGCCTACCCGATCGTGCCCGTCCGCGGAATCGGCTGTGCGGTCGAGGACATCGACGGCAACGTCTTCCTGGACTTCGCCGCCGGCATCGCCGTCAACAGCACCGGCCACAGCCACCCGGCGATCGTGGCCGCGATCTGTGCCCAGGCAGCGGAGTTGCAGCACTTCAGCGCCAGCGACTTCTACCTGCCGATCTACGCGCAGGCCGCCGCCGAGCTCGCCCGCATCGCCCCCATGAAGGGCCCGAAGCGGACCTTCATCGGCAACTCCGGCGCGGAAGCCGTCGAGGCGGCCCTCAAGCTCGCCCGCTACCACACGCGGCGCCAGAATGTCATCGCGTTCCTCGGTGCCTTCCACGGCCGGACGATGGGCGCCGTCAGCCTGACCGCCAGCAAGGCGAAGTACCACGCGCATTTCGGCCCGTTGCTCCCCGGCGTCTACCACGTGCCGTTCGGCAACCAGGGGCTGGATGAGATCGAGAGCCGGATCTTCAAGCGACTGATGCCGGCCGACGAGTTCGCCGCCGTCATCGTGGAGCCCATCCAGGGCGAGGGCGGCTACGTCGTCCCCGAGGACGACTTCCTGCCGCGTCTCCGCGAGCTGTGCGACCGCCACGGAATGCTCCTGATCGCCGACGAGGTCCAGTCCGGCGCCGGGCGCACCGGGAAGATGTGGGCGATCGAGCACTGGGGCGTAGAGCCCGACATCCTGCTCACGGCCAAGGGCATCGGCTCCGGCATGCCGGTGGGCGCGATGGTCGCCCGCTCCGAGATCATGAGCTGGGGCCCGGGCGCCCACGGCAGCACGTATGGCGGCAATCCCGTGGCGCTCGCCTCGCTCATGGAGACGATCCGGCTCCTCGAAGGCGGCCTGATCGCCAACGCGGAGGCCCGCGGCGATCAGATCCGGGACGGCCTCCGCCCGCTGATGGACCGCTACCACGGGACCGTCAAGGACGTCCGTGGCAAGGGCCTGATGATCGGCATCCAGTTCGACTCCGGCGCCACCGCCGCGGCCGTCCAGATGCAGGCCTTCAACCGCGGGCTGCTCGTGCTGGAGGCCGGCGAGAACTGCGTCCGGATGTCCCCGCCGCTCGTCGTGACGGAGACCGAGGCGGAGACCGCGGTACGGATCTTCAGCGAATCGGTGGCGCACGTCGCGCAGCACCGCACCGAGGACATGGCCGAGGTGCTGGCGCAGGTCGAGCAGGGCCTCGCGGCCGCAGCCACCGGCGCCGGCTGACGCAGCGGGCCGACGCCGGACCGGCGACGATAGCGGTCGAACCAGCGACGACAGGAGGACCCAGACCCATGCCCGGCAAGGTCGCCTCGATGCGGGACGCGATCGCCGACCTCGTGCGGGACGGCGACACGGTCGCGATCGAGGGGTTCACCCACCTGATCGGCTTCTCGGCCGGTCACGAGATCATCCGCCAGCGCAAACGGGACCTCGCGCTGGCCCGCATGACCCCGGACGTCATCTACGACCAGATGATCGCCGGTGGCGTCGCTCGCAAGCTGATCTTCTCCTGGCTAGGCAACCCGGGCGTGGGCGGACTGAACGCCATCCGACGGCGCATCGAACCGGCCTCCCTGGGGGAAGGGACGCCCCTCGAGATCGAGGAGTACAGCCACTTCGGCATGGTCGCCCGGTACACGGCGGGCGCCGCCAATCTCCCGTTCATGCCACTGCGCTCCTACTTCGAGTCCGACCTGCCCAGGGTGAATCCGCTGATCCGCAAGATCCGCTCGCCCTACTCTGACGAGACCGTCTACGCGGTCCCGCCGCTCAACCCCGACGTGACCGTCATCCACGCCCAGCGAGCGGACGCGAACGGCAACACGCAGATCTGGGGCCTCCTGGGCTGCCAGAAGGAGGCCGCCTTCGCCGCAGACCGGGTCATCGTCGTGGTGGAGGAGCTGGTGGACGAGGCCGTGATCCGCGCGGACCCGAACCGGACCGTCATCCCCGGCCTGATCGTGGATGCGGTGGTGGTGGACCCGTTCGGCGCCCATCCCTCGTACGTCCAGGGCGCCTACGACCGGGACAACCGCTTCTATCTCGACTGGGACCCGATCAGCCGTGACGAGGCCGCCCTCCAGGCGTGGCTCCGGGAGTGGGTCTACGACCTGCCCGACCGGGCGGCCTACGTCCAGAAGCTGGGCGCCGAGCGCTGGGCGACGCTCAAGCCCGGTTCCGCGCCATCCGGCTCCGTGGAGTACGGGGACTACCGATGAGCGAGGGTAGTCCCATCAGCGACTCGGTGTTCTCCAGGAACGAGATGATGATCGTGGCGGCGGCCCGCGAGCTCGTCGGCCAGCGCGTCTGCTTCGTCGGCGTGGGTCTGCCGAACATCGCGGTCAACCTGGCCAAGCGCACCGTCGCGCCCGACATGGAGCTCGTCTACGAGGCGGGCGTGTTCGGGGCGCGGCCGGCGCGCCTGCCGCTGTCCATCGGCGATCCCACGATCGTCACCGGCGCCACCGCGGTCGTCTCGATGTTCGAACTGTTCGCGTTCTACCTGCAGCGCGGCCTGATCGACGTGGGCTTCCTGGGCGCCGCTCAGATCGACCGGTTCGGCAACATCAACACGACCGTGATCGGGGACTACGGCGCGCCGAAGACGCGGCTGCCGGGTTCGGGCGGGGCCTGCGAGATCGCGATCAACGCCCGCAACGTGTTCGTGATCATGCGCCAGTCGTCCCGATCCTTCGTGGAGAAGATCGACTTCCGCACCTCGCCCGGGAACCTGGGCGGGGCGGCGCAGGCGGAGCGGATCCGCAAGGCCGGCGGCTGGCGCGGGCGCGGACCCTCCGTGGTGGTCACGGATCTCGGGATCTGGCACTTCGACGACGACGGGGAGATGCGCCTGGACTTCCTCCACCCGGGTGCGACGCTGGACCAGATCCGGGCGACGATCGCCTGGGAGCCGCGGATCAGCCCCGACCTTGCCACCACGCCGGTCCCCACCGCGGAGGAGCTGCGCCTGGTCCGCGAGGAGCTGGATCCCGAGGGCGTCTACACGAAGTAGCCCGGCGTGGCGCACCCTTCGGCCCGGATTGCTACTTCCGCGGCCCGTCCCTCGGCCGGACGACGAGGACCGGACACGGAGCATTCCGGACAACGTGCTCGGACACGCTGCCGAGGAACAGGCGGCCGACGGCCCCGCGACCGTGGCTGCCCACCACGATCATGTCGACGTGCTCGGCCTCGGCAGCCGAGATGATCATGTCGCCCGGGTCGCCCGTCCAGACGAGGAACGAGACGGGCACGCCCGCCTCGCGGCCACGCTCGACGAGAGACTGGGCAGCCTGCTCGCGGTGTTCCCGGACCTGGTCGATCCGGGCACGGAACCTGCCGCCCGGGAGCAGCAGCGAACCCGGATCGATGATGGACACCACGAGCAACGATGCGTCGAGCCGGCCGGCCAGCACGAACGCCTCCTCGGTGGCTGCGGACGATGCCTCGCTCAGGTCCGTGGCCAGCAGGATCTTCTCGGCGCCCTGCTGCGCCGCGGCCGGGCGGGCGGAAGCGGGCTGGGGACCCACCGTGCCCTCCGACCGCGTCGACATCGCCGTCATCGTCCGTCCGGCTCGACTAGGCGAGCAGCGCGTCGACGATCGCGTCGACGTGGGCCTTCTCAGGCACCACGATCAGCGCGGTCACCATGCCGAACATGCCGTCCGGGCCCTCGGCGTGCGAGAGGATGTGGCAGTGGAACGCCCAGACGCCCGGACGGTCCGCCACGATGTTCACGTCGAAGCGCTCGCCCGGGTTGACGCCCAGGGTGTCGCAGTCGAACGCGGCGCCACGGAGCGGATACCCGTCCCTGGCGACCACCCTCATGCGGAATCCGTGGCTGTGCCACGGGTGCATCATGCCGCCCTCGTTCATGAACCGGACGCGGACGGTCTCGCCGACGGCCGCAAGGACCGGGACGACCGCCGGGAACCCGTGGCCGTTGATCGTGAAGCCGCCCAGCGTGTCGTTGGAGATCCATACGTAATCGCGGTCGAACTTGTCGTCCGCCGTGGGCGTCTTCGGTTCGACGACGAAGCCGCCGAGCAGGCCCCGTCCGACCTGGTCGGTGGCGTTGTGGTGCGAGTGGTACATCAGCGAGCCGGGCCGGGTGGCCGTGAACTCGTACGCGTAGTCCTCGCCCGGGATGATCGGCAGCTGGGTCACGAACGGAACGCCGTCCTGGAAGAAGTCCTCGAACTCCTCGCCGTGGAAGTGGACGCTGGTCGTCTCCTTGAGGTTGTTCTTGAAGAACACGCGGAGCTTGTCGCCCTCGGTCACGCGAATCGTCGGCCCGGGCCACTGCTTGTTGTAGCCGAGGGCCGCCACGGTCGGCATCTTCTCGTCGATCGGCCAGTCCATCTCGTCGATGGTGAGGCGGAAGACCTTGACGTCGCCGTCCATCTCGAACTTGAGCGGATCGAGCGCGTCGTTGAGGACCATCTGGGGAACCTGGACGAACGCCGGCTTGAGGGCCAGCTCCGGGTAGTTGTCGCCCGCCCCCAGGATCTCCCCGAGCTTGGCGAACGTCGCGTCGCCGTAGATGCCCTTGAGGGCGGGCACCAGGTTGCCGAGGTATCGCCGCACGACGTTCCTTGCCTTGAGGTCGTGTTCGGTCCAGCCGGTGGGCAGGTTCGGGTTCGGGGAAGCCGTGACGGCAGGCGTGGCGGCCGCCGTTGCCGCCGGCGTGGCCGGGGCTCCAGTGGGAGGGGTGGTCGCCGCACCGGGTGTGGCCGGGGCGCCGAAGCTCCACGCCGGAGCGGCCGCGGCCTGGCAGGCTGCGACGCTCGCTGCCATCAGGCCACCGCCCGTGAGGCCGGCAACGCGGAGGAAGCCCCGGCGCGAGATCGCGTTCGAGGCGGCCTCTCCGGGCTTCTCGGCGATCTCGACCTGGGACGCGTCGGATGCGGTGTTGACGGTGTTGTCCAACGACATTTGGGACTCCGGTCGGCAGTGACTGTAGATTGAGGAATGGTCGGGGTCGATGGTAGCGGTGCGAAGTGACCTATGGCCCGAAGCGAGGGTCCCTCTTCCTCGCAGCCTGCGGCGGGCTGGTAGGCTGAAGCCGATGACCAGCACTGGCTACCGTCGGACCCCTCGTGCGGCTGCCTCCCCCGGAGCGGTGGCGCCCGCGTGGATCCCGGCCGACCCGCTCCCGATCGTCGCGGCCCTCGAGGCGCTCGACCGATGGCATCGGGACCGTTCCGAGGCGTGCCGCGACGACGTGGCCCGAGCGCTGGAAGGGATCCTGGCGGTCGCCGGCGCACGCGGGGCCGTGCTCGAGGTCTGCGCCCCACGCCTGCCGACGCTCGCCGTGGGGGCCGGCACGCTCGCGGACCTGCCGGACGAGGCAGAGCGCGGACACCTGGCGCGATTCGAACTGGGCTCACACGAGGGCCACGAGCTGCTGGGACGCCTGTTTCTCGACGCGCCGGTCGGCAGCGTGGCGCCGGTGGTGCGGGTCATCGAGCTGGCTGTGGACGCCGCCTGGTCGCGTGCAGCGGTCCACGGGCGAGCCGAGAGCCTTGGCGCGCTGGAGGCCGCGACCCGTGCGGTTGCGGCCGAGCTGGATATCGACCGGGTGCTGGGCCTGATCGTGGACCGGGTGAGGGAGCTGGTCGGGGCCCGATTTGCGGCGCTCGGGGTCGCTGACGGCCGCGGCCGCATCGAGCGGTTCGTCACCAGCGGGATCAACCCGGAGCGCCGCGCCGAGATCGGTGGCGTCCCCCGCGGCCACGGCCTCCTGGGCCTGATCATCCGCGAGCGTCAGACGATCCGGGCCACGGACATCGCGGCCCACCCGGCCCATTACGGGTTCCCGGCCCATCACCCGCCGATGACGTCGTTCCTCGGGGCGCCGATCATCGTCAAGGGCCGCTCCGTCGGCAACCTCTACCTCTCGGACAAGGAGGATGGGCAGGCGTTTTCCGACGAGGACGAGCGCCTGGTCGAGATGTTCGCCGTCCACGCCGGCATCGCCATCGACAACGCCCGCCTCCACGACCAGGTGCAACGCCTCGCTGTGCTCGACGAGCGGGAGCGCATCGGCAAGGACCTCCACGACGGGATCATCCAGGCCATCTACGCCGTGGGCCTGTCGCTCGAGGATGTCCCGGAGCTGGTCGAGGAAGACCAGGACCGGCTCGAGGCGGTGGCCAGGGTGGATCGCGCCATCGACTCGCTCAACCTGGTCATCGCTGACATCCGCTCCTACATCCTTCGGCTGCGGCCGTCGCTGGGTGGCGAGGAGGACCCGGTTGAGGGTCTTGCCCGGCTGGCCGAGGAGCTGGGCATGAACGCGGTGATCGACCTGGAGGTGGACCTTGGCGGCGGCGCGGAGACGCTCCGCGCGTTCCCGCCGGATCGCCGCTCGGACATCCTGTTCATCGTGCGGGAGGCGCTTTCGAACGTGGCCCGCCACTCGGGGGCCACGCGGACCTCGCTCGTCCTCGCGCGCGACGAGGACGACCTGATCCTGTGCGTCGAGGACAACGGCCGCGGCTTCGACCCGTCGCTCGTCCCCGGTCCCGACACGCTCGGGCGCCACCAGGGACTGGCCAACATGCGCGACCGCGCCGTCGGGATGGGCGGGACGTTCGCCATCGAGCGCCCGGACACCGCGGGCACGCGTATCATCGTGCGCGTGCCGGCGTGGTCCAGCGCCGGTGCCGCGGAGCGCCCTCCTGCCGTCACCGGAGACAACTGACCGTGACTGATCTCACCTCGCGTCCACTGCGCCTGCTCGTGGTCGATGACCACGAGGTGGTGCGCCAGGGACTCGTGGCGCTGCTCGACCGCCGCGAAGGGTTCCAGGTGGTTGCCGAGGCCGGCACCGCCGCAGAGGCGATCGAGCAGGCCCGTCGCTTCCAGCCCGACATCGTCGTGATGGACGTGCGCCTCCCGGACGGCTCGGGCATCGAGGCCTGCCGGGAGATCCGCGCCGAGCTGCCCGGGACCCGGGTGGTCATGCTCACCTCGTACCCGGATGAGGAGGCGGTCCTGTCCGCCATCGTCGCCGGCGCCTCGGGGTACCTGCTCAAGCAGATCCGCGCCCGGGACCTCGTCGCCGCGCTGGAGTCCGTGGGTCGCGGCGAGTCGCTGCTCGACCCCGCCGTCACGGAGAAGGTGCTCGAGCGCGTCCGGCGCATCGCCACCGGCGCCTACACGGACGAGATGGCGCAGCTGACGGCACAGGAGCAGCGGATCCTGCTCCTCGTCGCGGAGGGCAAGACGAACAAGGAGATCGCGAGCGAGGTCTTCCTGTCGGACAAGACGGTGAAGAACTACGTGAGCTCGATCCTCTCGAAGCTGAACCTTGAGCGGCGAGCGCAGGCGGCCGCGTTCGTCGCCAAGCACCGGCTGGACCGCGGCGGAGGCTGAGCCGCCGCGGCGCCCACGGCTTCCCGGACCTTGGCCCCACGCACCTCCGTGGAGGACGACCTCATCGCGTGGGGGCACGTCCTGCGCATCGAGACCCGCGGTCGCGTCACCGGCAGGCCCGCCCGGGCCGTGGTGGGGTTCGCGGAGCGGCCCGACGGTGCGCTCGTGGTGGCGGCCGGGTCACTGGAGGCCGACTGGGGACGGAACCTCCTCGCTCATCCTGAGTGCCGCGTGACCATCGCCGGCGTAACGTTCCCCGCGGTCGCCCGCGAGCTCGAGGGTCCCGAGCATGCGGCCGCGGTCCGGGACCTGATCCTCAAGTACGGGCAGCCCGCGGAGCGACTGGGCGCCGGCCCGGCCTTCGAACTCCGCCGCGTCGAGTAGCTCCGCGGGGGCCCGCAGCCCGAAGCCCGGAGACCGAAGCCCGGAGGCCGAAGCCGAAGCCCGAAGGCAGGAGAGCCTGCAAGAACGGGCGAACCGGGCCGCCGGACCGGGCCATCCGGCAACGCGCTCCGCCGGGCCGCTGCACCTAGAATCGCGCCATGCGTATCGTGTCGCCCGAAGAAGCCGTCGCGGGTATCCGGTCCCGCGACCAGATCTATCTCCAGTGCGCCGCAGCGACGCCGTCGGTCCTCCTGGACGCGCTCGTGGCGCGGGCCCACGAGCTCGAGACCGTCTCGATCGTGCATCTCCACACCGAGGGGCCGGGACCCCATCTCGCGCCCGAGATGGCGCCCCACTTCCGGCACCGCGCGCTGTTCATCGGTCCCAATGCCCGCAAGGCGGTCAACGAGGGCCGCGCGGACTTCGTCCCGATCTTCCTGTCGGACGTGCCGGCGGTCCTCCGGTCCGGGGCGCTCCCGCTGGATGCTGTCCTGGTCAACGTCACGCCACCGGACAGTCACGGGTTCTGCTCGCTGGGCATCTCCGTGGAGGCGATGCATGCCGCGATCGAGATGGCGAAGACGGTCATCGTCCAATTCAACCCGTCCATGCCGCGGACGCTCGGCGAGTCGTTCATCCACGTCAGCCAGATCGACCTGGCGATCGAGGTGGACCAGCCGCCCTACGAGGTCCAGCGCCCCCGGATCGGCGAGGTCGAGCGGCGGATCGGTGCCTTCATCGCGGACCTCGTGCCCGACGGCGCCACGCTCCAGCTGGGCATCGGTGCGATCCCGGCGGCCACGGCGGAGTTCCTGACCGGCAAGAGGGACCTGGGCATCCACACCGAGATGTTCTCGGACGCCGTGGTGGACCTCGTGGAGCAGGGCGTCGTCACGGGAGCGGCGAAGGCCCGCAACAGGGGCAAGATCGTCACCGCATTCGTGATGGGCACGAAGCGTCTCTACGCGTTCGTGCACGACAACCCGATGGTCGAGATGCGGGCCGTGGACTTCACCAACGATACGCACGTGATCCGCTCGTTCAAGAACATGACGGCGATCAACTCCGCCATCGAGGTGGACCTGTCGGGCCAGGTGGTGGCCGACTCGATCGGCTACCGCATGTATTCGGGCGTTGGCGGGCAGATGGACTTCGTCCGCGGCGCGGCGCTCGCCCTTGGCGGGCGGGCGATCATCGCCTTGCCTTCGACCGCGGGCGCCGACGGGTCGGTGTCCCGCATCTCGTCCCATCTGGCCGAGGGGGCCGGCGTCGTCACCACCCGGGCGCATGTCCAGACCGTGGTAACGGAGTACGGCGTGGCGGAACTGTGGGGCAAGAGTCTCCGGGAGCGGGCAAGGGCGCTGATCGCGGTCGCGCACCCGGACCATCGCGAGATGCTCACGGTCGAGGCGCGCCGCCACCACGACCTGTAGGCGGTCGCCCGGCACGGACCGGGGTGGCCCGACCAGCGCACCGGCGCGGCCGGCACGGACCGGGAATCACGAGACCCCCGCCGCAGGGCGAGGGTCGCGCAATTCGGGTGGGTGCCGGGCGTCCCCTCCGGCACCCACCTCAAGCGCAGTCTCGGGGGTCGGGACCACTTCTCGTGAGTGCCGATCGGACCGGGTTGACAGGACCTGCGGCACCCCGCAGGGGGCAGGGCGGCCGGGGACCTTCCCGTGGTGATCCCCCATGCTGGGCAAACGCGGAGGCTGCCACCGCCGCGTCCGCCTGCTGGCCTCGCGGTCCGGCGCGGATGCCTGAGAGCGCCTCCACCGAGGTCGAACATGCGCACGGAACGCGTGTTGATCATGGGTGCCGCCGGGCGGGACTTCCATGACTTCAACGTCGTCTATCGCGACGACCCGTCCGTGGAGGTCGTCGCGTTCACCGCGACGCAGATCCCGGGCATCGCCGATCGCCGCTATCCGCCGGAGCTGGCCGGGGAGCGGTATCCCGCCGGCATCCCGATCCGTCCCGAGGAGGAGCTGGAGACGCTGATCCGGGAGCTGCACGTGGATACCGTCGTATTCGCGTACAGCGATGTCAGCCACGAGCAGGTCATGCACGCCGCCAGCCGCGCGATGGCCGCCGGCGCGGACTTCAGCCTGCTGGGCCCAACGCGGACCATGCTCGAGAGCACGCGTCCGGTCGTCTCCGTGTGCGCGGTCCGCACCGGCTGTGGAAAGAGCCAGACCAGCCGCTACGTGGCACGGGCGCTCGAGGCGCAGGGGCTCAAGGTCGCGGTCGTCCGCCACCCGATGCCGTACGGGGACCTGGTCGCCCAGCGCGTCCAGCGCTTCGAGACGTACGAGGACCTGGACCGCCACGAGACCACGATCGAGGAGCGCGAGGAGTACGAACCGCACCTCGACGCCGGGCGTCTCGTCTTCGCGGGCGTGGACTACGAGGGGATCCTGCGCGCGGCCGAAGCCGAGTGCGACGTGGTCATCTGGGACGGCGGTAACAACGACCTGCCGTTCTACAAGCCGGATCTCGCCGTTGTCGTGGCGGACCCCCTCCGGCCAGGCCACGAGCTCCGGTACCACCCCGGCGAGGCGAACCTGCGGTCCGCGGACGTCATCGTGATCAACAAGATCGACTCCGCAACGCCCGAGGCCGTCGCGGCCGTCCGCGCCGGAATCGAGGCCGTGAACCCGCGAGCCACGGTGATCGAGGCGCGATCCTCGCTGGCCCTCGAGGGCGGCGAGATCCGCGGCCGGACCGTGGTCGTGGTCGAGGACGGGCCGACACTCACCCACGGCGGCATGACCTACGGCGCGGGTGTCGTCGCGGCGAAGCGCTTCGGCGCGACGGAGATGATCGACCCGAGGCCCTACGCCACGGGCGAGCTGGCCGACACGCTGGTGAAGTACCCGGACCTCGATCGGCTGCTCCCGGCGATGGGTTACGGCGACAAGCAGATCCATGAGCTGGAGGCCGCCCTGGAGGCGGTCCCGGCCGACGTGGTGCTCGCGGCGACGCCGATCGACATCACCCGTGTCCTGCGGGTCTCAAAGCCGGTCGTCCGTGTCCGGTACGAGTTGGAGCCGGTGTCCGGGTCGCTCGAGGCGGCCCTGGCCCCGGTCGTCGCCCGTGCGAGGGGAGCGCAAGCCGACCGCCGCTGACCTGCGTCCCCTGCCATGCCGGGCCGCCGCGCGCACGATGCGGCCAGCCCGTTCCGTGCATCGTCTCACCGTCGTCCCTGGTGACCGCAGGTCACGGAACGGGCGATCGCTGTGGCGGTCCGTTCGGGACCATCGGCAGGCGCACCCGCATCAGCCGTGGGCGACGATGGGCCGTGCAGAAGGAGCGCGCCATGCATGGAACGACACGCACTCGGCCGACAACCCGCCGGGCCGGTACGGGCGTCAACGCGGTGGTCTGGATCGAACCGGGGCGCGCGCTCCTGGTGCGCGGCAGTGATGACGGGCACACCACGGTCGCGCTGCCCGTCCCGCACCTCCCGACGGCGACCACGCCCGCTCTTGCCGAGATCGCCCACCAGATCGGCGACGTGGACCACGTTCTCGTCCTCGGGGCGGACGACCTCCGGACGGCCCTGGAGCGGGAGATCGTCGCCATCGGCCAGCGCCCCGAGACCATCCGCGAGGCCGTGGTCGAGGGCCCGGTCGACGAGGCGATGCTGGTCGCCCGCCTGCGGCGGCTGGCCTGATCCGCCTCCACCAGGCACCCGCCTGTCACGTCGGGGCCGGGCCGTCTGGCAGGATCGTCGGGCACTGCGTCCCGACCCTCTGTGGTCGGACGGCACTCCCGGCGGGAGGGTTTCCTGGCTGAGCATGAACGAGCGGGCCCTGGAGCGCGCGACCACGTTGCGCGGGCCGGCCGGCACTAGCGAGGTCGAACTGCCATGACCGTCTCCACGTCACCCTCGGCCCCGGACCTGATCGCCGCCCTGGGCTCCTCATGGTTTGGCGCCGGCCTGCCACCCGAGACGGTCGCCCGGCTGGCGGCCATCGCGGTGCTGCAGGCCGTCGAAGCGGGCGATGAGGTGACGCGTGAGGGCCAGATCACGGAGGCCCTGTCGATCGTGCTCTCCGGCCGAGTCGCACTCCGGATGCTGGTCCCGGAGCGTGGCATGGTGACGATCCTCACGGTCGAGCCCGGCGACGTCGTCGGCTGGTCGGCCATCGTGTCGCCCCACCGCGCCACCTCCACGGCGATCGCGATCGAGCCCGTGACGCTGGTGGAGCTGCCCGGCGAGCGACTTCGTGCGCTCCTCCGCACGGACCACGCCCTCGCCGCATCCCTGTACCCACGCGTGCTGCAGGTCGTCAGCCGCCGCCTGTCGGCGACCCGCATGCAGCTGCTCGACCTGTTCGCACGTGAGGAGTGGGGAAGGAAGGACGAAACCTCGTGGTGAACGATGAGCGCATGCCCTACGCGCCCTATCCCGCCCCGACGGGGACGGCCGTCGCCGCGCCGCCGACGCCGGTCGCCTCGGCACACGGCAGCGGACCCTGGTTCCTGGCCCGGGACAACCTGGGCGTCCTGATCGACCTCCTCCGCGAGGGAGGCCGGACGGTCATCGGTCCCAGGGTGATGGACGGCGCCGTGGTCTACGGCGAGATCCGATCCGTGGATGAGCTGCCCGCGGGCATCGGCGACGAGCAGTCACCGGGCAAGTACGGCCTGGTCGATGGCCAGCACCGGCGCGTCTTCGACTATGCGGTCGGTCCGATCAGCCCCAAGCGGTGGACGTTCCCGCCCGTGGTCCCGCTCCACGTTGGCCGGCGTGACGGCAAGGCCGTCACCTTCGAGCCCGCCCCCATCGACGCGCCGCCGCTGGCCTTCCTGGGTGTCCGCGCCTGCGAGCTGGCTGCGCTCGGTATCCAGGACCGCGTGTTCTTGGGTGGCCCCTACACGGACGAGGATTATCGCGCCCGACGTCGCAACGCCCTCGTGGTCGCGGTCAACTGCACGACCGCGGCTTCAACCTGCTTCTGCACCTCGATGGGCACCGGCCCGGAGGTTCGCGGCGGCTTCGACCTCGCCCTCACCGAACTGGACGAGGGCTTCCTGCTCCGAGCCGGCTCCCGGGAGGGCGCGGACCTCGTGACGCACCTGCCCGTGCGGGGCGCGGACGCCGGCCAGCTGTTCCGCGCCGCCGAAGTCGTGGGCAAGGTGGCCGCCACGATGGGTGATCCGGTGCCCACGGCCGGCCTCCATGACCGGTTGCTGGCCCAGTTCGACAGCCCGCAGTGGGCGAGGATCGCGGAGCGGTGCCTCTCCTGCGCCAACTGCACCATGGTCTGCCCGACGTGCTTCTGCAGCAGCGTGACGCAGCGGTCGGACCTCGACGGCGAGGTATCCACCTCCGATCGGGTCTGGGACTTCTGCTTCACGGCGGGCTTTGCCAAGGTCGCCGGCGGCAACTTCCGGAGCCGCCCTCGGGACCGGTACCGGCAGTGGCTGACCCACAAGTTCGCCACGTGGGTGGACCAGTTCGGGTCGTTCGGCTGCGTCGGCTGCGGCCGGTGCATCGCGTGGTGTCCCGTGGGGATCGACATCCGCGCGGAGCTCATGGCGATTGCCCCGCCCCTGGCGGCATGGTCGGAGCCGACCCGTCCGAGACCTGTTGCCGCCACTCCGGGCTCGTTTGCGACCGCGCGCATCGTGTCCGTCCGCAACGAGACAGCGGACGTCACCACCCTGACGCTGGGGGACGTGGACACCGCACTCCTGGCCGGCGAGTTCGGCCAGTTCGCGATGGTCACGGTGCCGGCGTTCCCGCCCCTCCCGATCTCGATCTCCCGCTTCGGCCGGGACACCATCGACCTCACCATCCGTGCCGCGGGACCCGCCACGGCCGCGATCATCGGCCTCGGCCCGCGGGACGAGATCGGCATCCGGGGACCGCTCGGGACATCGTGGCCGATCGAGCGGGCCATGGGCCACGACGTGGTCATCGTCACCGGCGGCATCGGGCTGGCCCCGCTGCGGCCGCTGATCGACGGGCTGCTCGCCCAGCGCGATCGGTTCGATGCGATCCGGCTCTACTACGGTGCCCGGACCCAGGTCGACCAGCTCTACCGCGAGGAGATCCGCGGCTGGGCCGCACGGGGCGACATCGACGTCCAGCTCATCGTGGACCGCGCGACCCCCGACTGGAATGGTCCCGTGGGCGTCGTGACGAACCTGTTCGACCACGCCACCTGGGACGGCTCGCGCTCACTCGCGTTCGTCTGCGGGCCCGAGCGGATGATGGAGGCCACCGTCGAGCAGCTCGAGGAGCGCGGCCTCTCCCCGGACCGGATCTTCGTCACGCTCGAGCGCCACATGGAATGCGGCATCGGGCTCTGCGGGCACTGCCAGACCGGAGGGCTGTTCGTCTGCCGGGACGGCCCCGTCTTCTCGCTCTCACAGCTCGGCGGCATCTTCGGCAGGGAGGGGATCTGATGGCGACCATCGCCGCCCGACCGCGACTCCGCGTCGGCATCGTGAAGATGGCCTCCTGCGACGGGTGCCAGCTCACGCTTCTCGATCTCGAGGACGAGCTGCTGGCCCTTGCCGGCCGGTTCGAGATCGTCGAGTTCCCCGAGGCCAGCTCGCTCCGCTCCGCGGGTCCCTATGACGTGCTGCTCGTGGAGGGCAGCATCAGCACCCCCGACCAGGCTGCCGAGATCTTGGAGCTCCGCCGCCAGGCGAAGCTGCTCGTGACGATCGGCGCCTGTGCCAGCTACGGCGGGATCCAGGCGCTCCGCAACTGGTCCGACCACGACGCGTTCCGGGCCGCGGTCTACGCCCACCCGGAGTTCATCGAGTCGCTGGCCACGGCCACGCCCGTGTCCGAGCACGTGAAGGTGGACGCCGAGCTTCACGGATGCCCGATCAGCCCGGAGCAACTCCGCGAGGTGCTGGTCTCGGTGGCCGTCGGCCGCAGGCCCCAGATCCGGGAAGAGGCCGTCTGCCTCGAGTGCAAGCGGGGTGGGACGGTGTGCGTGATGGTCGCCCAGGACATGCCGTGCCTCGGGCCGGTCACCCAGAGCGGCTGCGGCGCCCTGTGCCCGACGTTCGGCCGCGGCTGCTACGGCTGCTTCGGCCCGCGGGAGCAGGCGAACGCCGCCAGCCTCGCGCGCACGTTCGCCCAGGGCGGGCGCGAGGACGCCGAGGTCAGCCGCCTGTTCGCAGGGTTCACGGGCTGGGCTCCGCCGTACCGGGCGGTTGTGGGGGACTACGGAGGGCCTCCCGGCATGACGCCGGGTGGAACGAGCACGACGGGCAAGACGGAAGGAGCCGGCCATGCACGGTGATGACGGCGGCACCCTCGTCGCCGGCGCCCCCGGCGCCCCCGGGGTCGACCGCGAGTTCAAGGTCGGGTATCTCACGCGCGTCGAGGGCGAGGGCTCGCTGAGCCTGAACGTCCGCGACGGGGCCGTGGTGGAGGCCCGGCTCAGGATCTTCGAGGCGCCGCGGTACTTCGAGCGGCTGGTCGTCGGACGGACCGGTGACGAGGTGCTCGACATCGTGGCCCGCATCTGCGGGATCTGTCCCATCGCGTACCAGATGACCGCAGTGCATGCGTTCGAGGACCTGTACGGGATCGAGATCGACCCGTCCGTGCGGGCGTTGCGGCGGCTTCTCTACTGCGGCGAGTGGATCCAGAGCCACGCCTTGCACGTGTACCTGCTGCACGCGCCGGACTATCTTGGGTACCCGTCCGCCCTCGCGATGGCGGCGGATCACCGGGCCGTGGTGGAGCAGGGTCTCGCCCTCAAGAAGGTCGGCAACGGGCTGATCGCCGCGCTCGGCGGGCGACCGATCCATCCGATCTCGGTCCGGGTCGGCGGGTTCTCCAAGGCACCTCGCCGTGCGGACCTGGACGGGATCCGCGCGGCCCTGGACGTGGCCGTGGAGCAGTCGCTGGCCACCGTGCGACTCGTCGCGTCGTGGGATCCGCCGGCGCTCGAGCACCCGCAACCGCTGGTCGCGATGCGGCACGCGGACGAGTATCCGTACAACCACGGCCGGATCGTCTCCACGGACGGCCTGGACCTGGCGCCCGGAGCGTGGAGGGACGCGTTCGAGGAGCACCACCTGGAGGGCACCAACGCGCTGCATGCGCGGACGCACGACGGCCGGGTCTACCTCCTGGGTCCGACGGCGCGGATCGCCCTCGCGTCGGACAGGCTCCATCCACTCGCCGCCGAGGCGCTCGAGGCCACCGGGCTCCGGGACGCCATCCGGACCAACATCCACCGCTCCATCGTGGCGCGCGCCGTGGAGCTGCTCCACGCCTGCGCCGAAGCCCGTGACCTGATCGACGGGTATCAGCCGCCGTCGGCACCACGCGTGGCCTTCACCCCGCGTCCGGGCGTCGCAGCCTGGTCCACCGAGGCTCCGCGTGGCCTGCTCCATCACCGGTACGAGGTGGACGAGAGGGGTCACGTGACCCACGCCCAGATCGTGCCGCCCACCAGCCAGAACCAGGGCGCCATCGAGGCGGACCTCGCGGCCTTCGCGCCGGCCGTCCTCGACCTGCCCCACGCCGAGGCGACCCGCCGCCTCGAGATGCTGATCCGGGCCTACGACCCGTGCATCAGCTGTGCCACCCACTTCCTCGATCTCCGGATCGTGGACCTGCGCGGAGACGGGGGGACCGGATGACCTATCTCGCACCGCCGTCAGTCCGCCTCCTCGTGTGCGGGAACGCGGATCGGGGCGACGACGGGGCCGCCCTCAGCGCCATCGCGACGCTCCTGCCGTCGCTGCCGTCGGCGCTGCTGGAGCGCCTGGAGGTCCGCCGCTGCGGGCATCTCCGGGTGGAGGACCTGATGGACGTGCCGGCGGGCGAGATCGCGCTGGTCGTGGATGCGGCCGTCGGGGTCCCGCCGGGGCACGTCGTGACCTTGCCGATCGCTCAGATCGTGGCGGACCCGACGGCGCCAACCCCGCGGTCCTCGCACGAGTTGCCGATCGAGCAGGTCCTGGGGCTGGCCCAGGCGATGAGACCCGGCGGGCTGCCCGAGGGCACATTCGTCGGGATCGGTGGGCGGCGGTTCGGGTACGGGCGGCCGCTGTCGAGGTCGGTACGGTTGAACCTGACCAAGTTCCAGGCCGCCATCGCGACGGAGCTGGCCCGCCTCACGCACGTCCCGTTCGAGGATCCGGCCGTCTCGGGGTAGGCTGACCGCTGTTGGCGGCCCGGTCGGCAGGAAAGGTGCTCGCGTGAACGTGGTCTCGAGGCAGGCGCCGAGACTGGTGGGGGACCTGATGGCCCTCGATCCGGTCGTCGTGCGCGCTGACGCGCACCTGACGCTGGCCGCGCAGCTGATGGAGCGGCACGGGTTCGGCGGCCTGCCGGTCGTGGACGGCGGTGGGGCGCTCATCGGCGTGATCAGCGAGATGGACCTCCTGCGCGCGCGTGCCACCGAACACATGTGGGCGAACTGGGCCGGCCTCCGCGTGAAGCACCTGATGACCAGCCCGGCGCTGACCATCCGCCGTGACCAGCCGATCACGATCGCCGCCCGGAAGATGGAGCGCCACCACGTCTCCCGGCTGGTGGTGGTGGCGGAGGACGACGAGACGCTGCCGATCGGGGTGCTGGCGGCCTCGGACCTGGTGCGCGCGATGGCCGACCAGGTGCCCGACGAACTGCCAATGGTCGCGGAGCCGCCGGTGCGGCTCGAGCGGGAGGATCCCGCGACGACGCCCGGTGCGGAAGAGCCGCATGCCTGACGCGCGGTCGCCCGCCTGCACTACGCGATGACCTCCTCCAGGCCCGCCTCATAGCCCGCGTCGAACGCGGCGATGTCCGCGGCCACCAGGTCCGCGTGGTCCTGTCCGAGCAACACGTTCAGCGCCCGGTGGACGCTCTCCGGCTCCACGAACCGCCGGGCACCGATCAGCGCTCCCAGCGCGACCACCGACACCAGCCTGTCGTCGCCGGCCAGGCGGGCGAGCGCGGTGCAGGGGACCTCGAGGATCTCGATGTCGTCACGCCCGGCCTCCGCCTCGATGAGCGTGGTGTTGATGACCAGCAGCCCGCCCACCGCGAGGCACGGCGTATACCTCGCCATCGACGGCGGGTTGAGTACCACGGCGTGGTCGGCCCGGTCCACGATCGGGGAGCCGATCGGCCGGTCCGCGACGATGACGGTGCAGGACGCGGTCCCGCCGCGCATCTCGGGCCCGTACGAGGGGATCCAGAGGACCTCGCGGCCCTCGAGGAGCGCCGCCTCCGCCAGGACCTTGCCCGCGAACAGGATCCCCTGGCCGCCGAATCCGGCGAAGATGGTCGAGCGCTCCATCGTCATGCCTCAGCCCCCGCGGGCCTCGCGGGCGGCTTCCCGGGCGGCACCGGCGTCGTGACCGAGATCCCCTTCGCCCGGTCCACGAACGTCCCCACGGGATACGCAGCCGTCACCTCGGTCGCGAGCCGCTTCATCGCCGCCGACGGCGTCATGCCCCAGCCGACCGGGCATGTGGACAGCACCTCGACGATGCCGAACCCGTGGCCCTCCTGCTGGACCTCGAACGCGCGGCGGATCGCCGCCTTCGCCTTGCCGACGTGTCCCGGGTCCGCCACCGACGCCCGCGCGGCGTAGGCGACGCCCGACAGCAGCGACAGCATCTCGGTGACCGGCAGCGGGTAGCCGGTAATCAGGACGTCCCGCCCGGACAGGCAGGAGGTCGTCTTCTGGCCAGCCAGCGTGGTCGGGGCCATCTGGCCGCCGGTCATGCCGTAGATCCCGTTGTTGACGAAGATTGTCGTGAACCGCTCGCCGCGCGCCGCCGCGTGCACGATCTCCGCGGTGCCGATGGCGGCAAGGTCCCCGTCGCCCTGGTACGTGAACACGATCCGGTCCGGGCGCACGCGCTTGACGCCGGTGGCCACGGCCGCGGCGCGCCCATGGGGCGACTCGACCGCATCCAGCCGGAGGTAGTCATAGGCGAACACCGAGCAGCCCACGGACGCGACGAGGATCGTCCGCCCGCCGAGGTCCATCTCCTCCAGGACCTCCGCCAGGAGCCGGTGCACGATGCCGTGGCCGCAGCCCGGGCAGTAGCTGGTGGGGTTGGTGAGGAGCAGGGGGCGCCGGTAGATCGTGCGCCCCTCGGTCATCGCCGGGCCGGTCTCGCCCGTCTCGCGCATTGTGCTCACGATGCACCCCCTTCGCTCGTCGACCAGGCGCGGCGCATGGCGTCCACGACCTCGTCGGGGCTCGGCACCATGCCCCCCATCCGGCCGTGGTGGAAGACCGGGACGGTACCCTCGATCGCCAGGCGGACGTCCTCGACCAGCTGGCCGGCGGACATCTCCACGGCCAGCACCGCGCGGGCGCCGCGAGCGGCCTCGCACAGGGCCTGGGCCGGGAATGGCCAGAGCGTGATCGGCCGGAACAGGCCGGCCCGCAGGCCCGCCTCCCGGGCGCGCTCCACGGCCGTCCGCGCGATCCGGGCGGCGGTCCCGTACGCTACGAGCACGACCTCCGCGCCGGCAAGGGACTCGCCGGCCGAGCGCTGCTCGCGGGCGGTGATCTCGGCGTAGGTGGCCTGCAGCTCGATGTTGTGGTGCTCAAGGTCCTCCGGACGGAGGTGCATGGACTTGACGACGCGCGGTTCGCGGCCGGCAGTGCCCTCGAGCACCCAGTCCGGGTGCGTTCGGCCCACGGCGCGGAAGTCTGCCCGTACCGGCTCCATGGCCTGGCCCAGGATCCCGTCCGCCAGGAGGATCACCGGTGTCCGGTACCGCTCCGCCAGCACGAAGGCGTCACCCACGAGGTCGATCGCCTCCGCGATGGAGGACGGCGCCAGGACCGGTACGCGGTAGTCGCCGTGGCCGTGGCCCTTGACCGCCTGGAGGTAGTCGCCCTGGGCGGCACCGATGCTGCCGAGACCGGGGCCACCCCGCATGATGTTGACCAGCACGACGGGGAGCCGCGACCCGGCCATGTAGGACATCGTCTCGGCCATGAGGCTGATACCGGGGCTGGAGCTTGACACGAGGACCCGGGCGCCGGTGGCGGCGGCTCCCAGGGCCATGTTGACGGCCGCGATCTCGCTCTCGGCCTGGACGAAGACGCGACCCTCCTCGGGCATGCGGCGCGCCATCCATTCGAGCAGCTCGGCCTGGGGCGTGATCGGGTAGCCGAAGTAGGCGTCGCACCCTGCGGCGATCGCGGCCTCGGCGATCGCCTCGTTGCCCTTCATCAGGACGCGATCCGGGAGCGGGGACGCCTCGCCAGCGGTCCCGGGCGGTGAGGCGACGAGGCGGGGGCGCGCCCCAGCCCCCAGACGATCGAGGATGGCCAAGGTTCAGGCCCCCCTGGGTCGGGAGAAGATCGCGAGGGCGGCGTCGGGACACATGCGCGCGCATCTCGCGCAGCTGGTGCAGGCGTCCGGGTTCACGAGCTTGACGGGGTGGTGGCCCATCGCGTTGACCTGCCCGGAGTCGAGAACAAGGATGCCGGGGGCGCAGACGTCGATGCACAGCCCGCAGCCCTTGCACCGCTCGATCGCCACGAGAACGGGACGGAAGGTCAGGGTGCCGTTCGGGTGGCGCCGAAGAGGGGCGCCGATGAACGGAGCGGACTTGGCCATGCAGGCACCTCCACGGCCCGAGAATGGTCTCGCGGTGGTCGGTCGGGGAGGGCCGAACCACCGGTTGCGGACGGGCCGGGCCGCCCGCCCCATGGGGCCCACCTAGACGGACACCCCGAGGCGCTTCGGAGCGTCACCGGCCAGCTCCCGGACCCGCGCGACCAGCTCCTGCTCGGTCAGGCGCTCGGCCGCGGCGGCATGAACGCGCCGGCGGCGGCCATGCCGCCGGTCGTCCGCCCGCAGGCTCCGCTCCAGGCGCCCGCGGACCATGCCCGGCCCGACGACCAGCACGTCACCGTCCGGAGGCAGGCGCTCGGCCACGTCCTCAACGAAGGCGGTCAGGCGCGCCCGGCGCGCCCGTTCGGCGTCCTCGGGCCCGGACCCGCCTCCATGGCGGATCCTGGGATCCATGTGGACGGGACGGGTGCCACGATGGCGCCCCGGCACGTCGGAGCGAATGCGTTCGACGCTGGCCCGGTCGGCCCAGCGGACGATGATCGCCTCCTCGGAGTCGATCCAGACCAGAGTGGTGGCGGCCTCAGCGATTCGCGCGTGCATGTCGACCTCCCGGTCAGCGAGCCCAGGCGGGTTCGCCGTCGTTCCGGGCCAGGTCCGCCCACGCCACGCCGGCGGCGCGCTCCCAGGCGACGCGATCCACGTGCACCGTGAACCGGTGGCTCCCCGCGTGGAACGCGATCTCCGGGACCTCGCGCAGCGCGAAGTCGGCGTAGACCGGGACACCGAACAGATCCGGAACCGGCGGTATCGTGCCCGGCTCGCAGTCGGGTGCGAGAGCGGCGAACTCGGCCTCGGTGAGGATGCGCACGTCCGTCGCACCCAGCAGCCGGCGCGTCTTGACGAGGTCCACCCGGTCGACGGCGTCCACGAGGAGCAGGACGCTGCGCCCGTCGGCCGCCGCCACGCCGACGACCTTGGCGAATCGACGGGGGTCCGTGTGGTCGACACGGGCCGTGGCCTCGGCGGTGAATGTCTCGGGATGCTCGTGGACCTCGTACTCCACGCGCCGCCCCGCCAGCCAGTCGATGAGGCCGGCGTGAGGACCCTCGATCGGGCGGAGCTTGACGGTCATCTCCGTGCCTCCTCTGCCAAGGCCGGATGGCGCGGGGCGGGTGCCCGCGGGCCTCCGAACCGGAACCGAATCTGCGCCCCCCGTCTGACGATGGCGAGGGCCTTCGGTCCGCGTCGACCCGGGGCGGATGGCCCGTCCGGCGGTACCCTTTGCGCCGGCCGGAGCCGAGGCCGAGCGAGGCAGACAGGAGAGGGCGGCGTGTACGGCGGTTCAGGGCTGTTGTTGAACGGGGAATTCCTGGTCTTCCCCTTCCTGGT
>CAMTVM010000008.1:0-36184 GCA_947085195.1 uncultured Chloroflexota bacterium | reverse complement strand
TCGCGTCACCACGGGCGTCTCCAGGCGCGGCGCGGGACGCTGGTCTACACGGACCTCGGCAGCACCAACGGCAGCCGTGTCAACGGCATTCGCGTGGACGAGATCGTCCTCGGCGAGGGCGACCGCCTCCAGGTTGGCGACACGGTGCTGGTCGTCGAGACCTTGCCGGGCTGACCGGTGGACGGCTTCGTCCTCACCCTGTGGCTCCTGCGCCTGCTGTTCCTGGCGCTCCTGTACGCCTTCCTGTTCGCCGTGGTGCGGGTGCTGCTGCGGGACCTCCGGCTCGCCTCGCGCGGACCGGCGGAGCTCGGGCGCCTCGTGGTCGTCGCCTCGCCGCGCGGGGAACCCGTGCCGGGCGCCTCGTTCTCGCTGGACGCCGTCACGACGATCGGCCGGGACGTCAACAACAGCATCGTCGTGGATGATCCCTTCGCGTCCGCCGAGCACGGCGTGCTGACGTTTCGCGGCCGCGCCTGGTACGTGGAGGACCTCGCCAGCACCAACGGAACCTTCGTGAACGGCATCCCGGTGGACGGCGTTGCCGAGATCGGCTTCGGGGACGAGCTCCAGGTTGGCGAGGTGCGCCTGCGGCTCGACCGTGGTCGCTCGTGAGCATCGCGGCACAGGCCAGGCCGTTCGCCGGCGCCGGGCGGCGGATCCGTCCCCGGCTCCGGGCCACCGAGACGACCCTGCTGGTCATCGTCGCTGCGACCCTTGTCGTGGGGGCGATGTCGCTTGGTGCCACCCAGCGCCTGCGCGAGGCGCGGCAGGCCGGTGAGACGCTCGCCTCGATCGATCTCGCGCCGCAGGACCCGGTGGCGCTCGCCGTCCTACTGGGGGCCGTCGGCCTGGTGCACGTCGCGTTCGTCCTCGCCGGCCGTCGGACCGACCAAGTGCTCCTGCCGGCCGTCGCCATGCTGGGCGGGATCGGCCTCCTGCTCATGCAGCGCCTGCCGCAGGACCTGGTGCAGCAGTCGTTCTTCGGCCTGGTCCTCGGCCTCGGCCAGTTGCAGCTGGTGTGGCTCCTGATCGCGATCTCGGTCATCGGCACGCTCGCCCTTGCCGTCCGTTCGGACGCGTGGCTGCGGACCTACAAGTACACGTGGGCCGCGGCGGGGATCGCGCTGCTGGCGCTCACCTTCGTCTTCGGCAGCGAGACCAACGGCGCCCGGCTGACGCTCTCGATCGGTCCGATCTCCGGCCAGCCGTCAGAACTGCTCAAGGTCATCCTCGTGGTGTTCCTGGCGGGGTACCTGTCGGAGAACCGCTCGCTCCTGGCGGAGGAGAGTACCAGGCTCGGGCCGCTGCGCCTGCCGCCGATCCCGTATCTCGCGCCGATGGGTGCCATGTGGGCGATCGCCCTGGGGATCGTCATCGTGCAGCGAGACCTGGGCGCCGCCCTGCTGTTCTTCGCGGTGTTCCTCGCCCTGCTCTACGTCGCGACCGGGCGGATGTCCTACGTGATGGGTGGCCTGATCCTGTTCCTGGTCGGCGCCTTCGTCCTCTACAACCTGTTCGGCCACGTCCAGCAGCGCGTCGACAACTGGCTGGATCCCTGGGCCGACCCGTCAGGCGCCGGGTTCCAGGTGGTGCAGGCGCTGTACGCCCTGGGGCGGGGCGGGCTACTGGGTGTCGGGCTGGGCGCCGGGCTGCCGACGATCGGCGGACGCCTGCCGGTCCCGGCCGTCCACACCGACTACCCGCTGGTCGCCCTGGGGGAGGAACTCGGCCTCGTGGGCCTGCTGGCGATCCTCGGGCTGTACCTGGTGGTGGTGGAGCGAGGCCTGCGCATCGCCGCCGCTGCGCACGACGACTTCCGGTCCATCCTCGCGGCGGGGCTGGCGCTGGTGATCGGCGTCCAGGTGTTCATCATTGCGGCCGGCAATCTCAAGCTCATCCCGCTCACCGGGATCACGCTGCCGCTCATCTCCTACGGGGGATCGTCGCTGCTGGCGAACGCGATCGTCGTGGGGTTCCTCCTCGCTCTCTCGGACCGGGGCGCCGGGGCGCCGGCGCCGCCGCGGACCGGGCGCCCTGCGCGCCTTGCGCGCCTTCGGCGGGCCCGCGCATGACCGAACCGCGGACGCACGCAGCCGGCGGGCGCACGAGTGCGCGACCGATCGGGGCCAGCATCTTCCGGACGGGCATTGCGCTCGCCTGCGCGTTCACCGTCCTCGCGCTCGGTGCCGGCTGGTGGCAGGTCGTCGAGGCGCAGCGGCTCGCCGTCTCGCCGGACAACCCCGCGGTGATCGCGCTCGCCCGGCGCACGCTGCGCGGCCCGATCGTGGACCGGCAGGACCGCTGGCTCGCCCGCAGCGGCCGCGACCAGAACGGCGAAGCGACCCGGGAGTACCGCGACCCGACGATCAGCCCGGTGGTGGGCTACGCCTCCCGCCAATTCGGCACGAGCGGCATCGAGCGAGCGTACAACGCGCAGCTGCTGGGTCTCGTGGGCTCGGACCCGCTGGGGGGACTTGCGGACAAGTTCGGCGTCGCGTCGCGGGACCCGCTGGGTCTCAGGCTGGCTCTCGACCTGCGTCTCCAGCGAGCGGCGGTGGATGCGCTAGGGTCCGACTTCGGGGCGGTCGTGATGCTGGACCCGGCCACCGGCGAGATCCTCGTCCTGGCATCGACGCCGACGTTTGACGCCTCCGCGGTGGCCGACCCGGCCACCGCGGAGGACACGTTCGCGGTCCTGCGGGTGGACAAGACGAACCCGCTGCTGCCGCGGGCGACGCTCGGGCGATACGTGCCGGGCTCGGTGTTCAAGATCGTCACCGCGATTGCCGCGCTCGGGAGCCGGGCCGTCACCCCCGAGACCGTGTTCGCGGAGCAGCCGGGGGCGGAGAAGCAGGGGCTGCTCGTGGACGGGTTCCGGATCAGGGACGGCCACCACGCCGTCACCGGCGCCACCCCGCTCGACCTCGTGGGCGCGACGGAGGCGAGCTGCAACATCTGGTACGCGCTGGCCGGCCTGCGAACGGGCGGGGTGAGCCTGGTGACGACGGCCTCGGACCTGGGGTTCGGTGCGCCGATCCCGTTCGACCTGCCCACGGCCATCAGCCGCGTGACCTCCGGCAACGGCAGCGCCCCCGGCGGCTTCGAGGACGACGTGGAGCTTGCCTCAGCCGCGTTCGGGCAGGGCCAGACGTTCGTGACGCCGCTCCAGATGGCGCTGGTGGCCGCCACCGTGGCCAACGACGGGGTCCTCATGAAGCCGCACCTGGTCACGGCGCTCACCGGTGACGGCCCCGGCGCCCGCACCGCTGAACCCGAGGCCTGGCGGCGCGTCCTGTCCGAGGACGACGCCCGCGCGATCCAGGCGGCGATGCAGAAGGCGGTCGAGGGTGCGCTCGGGCGCCAGTTCACCGCCGGCGCCAGGGTGGCCGGGGTGCCGACCGCGGGCAAGTCCGGGACGGCCGAGCTGGACGACACCCAGGCGCCGCACTCGTGGTTCATCGGGTTCGCGCCGGTCGATGATCCCCGGGTGGCGATCGCAGTGCTCGTGGAGCGCGGTGGCCGGGGAGGGGAGCGGGCCGCCCCGCTGGCCGGGAAGCTGATGACCCGGTATTTCGAGCTGTACGGGCGGCCGTAGGGCGGCCCCAGCTCCGGACCGGGTACGCTGCGGACGATGAACGAGCCCGACGAGCTGCCGCCCGAGGCATCCGAAACCACCGCAACGTCGCCGGCGACGGCCGCCCCTGCGGCGGAAGGCCGGATGGCCGCCGCCCCCTCGGCCGGGGCACCCGACCTGCGCCCCCGGCCGCTGATCGAGCGGATCGGGATGGCACTGATCGCGGTCGCCGCGGGCGCGATGTTCGTGCTCGTCTCCGTCGCGGCGTTCATCGGCGGCGAGCCGTTCCTGGGGGTCATGGGGGCTGCCGGCGCCTTGATGGTCCTGTGGGTCGGCGGGATCACGCTGATCCGCGGCTGACGCCGGAGTCTCCGCGCGCGGTGGAATGACCCAGAGGGGTCCGGTCCGGCAGGGAGACGTTCCGTGCGTCGCGGTCGCCTGTTGCCTCACGAGCCACGAAACCGGGCGACGGAACCCTCCGAGCCCTGGTTCCCCCGGTTTCGTGGCGTACCGGACCACGAAGCCGGCCTGAACCGCGACCACAGGCCGGGTGTATCGCGGCAGGACCCCCTGAGAGCCTCTTCCCGAGTGCAGTCGTACACTGGGTCGGAGGCAGGACGTCGCCGTCCCGATCTTGTTGCGCGACGTCACCCAGGGGCCGGACCGGACGTCTCGACGAGCCGGGACCGGGAGGTGCGCGGTCCGGGGCCGCAGACGACGGGAGTCCGATGAGCAACATCCAGGAGGTCGGCGACAGGGTTCTCGCCAACGTCGAGCGCGTCATCGTCGGCAAGCACCACGAGGTCCGGCTGGCGCTGGTCGCCCTCCTGTGCCGCGGCCACCTCCTGATCGAGGACGTCCCGGGCACCGGCAAGACCGTCCTGGCCAAGGCGATCGCCCGCAGCCTCGGCTGCACCTTCCGGCGAATCCAGTTCACGCCGGACCTCCTGCCGTCCGACGTGACCGGGCTCTCGATCTACAACCAGAAGACCCAGGAGTTCGAGTTCCGGCCCGGCCCCATCATGAGCCAGGTCGTCCTTGCGGACGAGATCAACCGCGCCACGCCCAAGACCCAGAGCTCGCTCCTCGAGTGCATGGAGGAGCGCCAGGCGACGATCGACGGCGTGTCGCACGCGATGCCGGACCCGTTCCTGGTCATCGCCACCCAGAACCCGATCGAGTACGAGGGCACCTTCGCGCTTCCCGAGGCGCAGCTGGACCGCTTCATGCTCCGGATCCGCCTGGGCTACCCCGCCCTGCTGGACGAGATCCTGATCCTGGACGAGCAGAAGCGCACCCATCCGCTCGACGCGCTGACCGAGGTCTGCTCCGGGGACGAGCTGCGCGCCCTGCAGGCGTCCGTGCGCGACATCTACGTTGACCCGTCCGTGAGCGACTACATCGTGCGCCTGGTCGCCTCCACCAGGACCCACCCGGACGTCTACCTGGGCGCCAGCCCGCGTGGCTCCATCGCCCTCTATCGCGCTTCGCAGGCCCTGGCCGGCCTGCTGGGTCGCGACTACGTGATCCCGGACGACGTCAAGGCACTGGCGGAGCCCGCACTTGCGCACCGCGTGATCATCAAGACAAGCTCCTCGATCCACGACATCAGCGCCGCGAACGTCGTGCGCGAGCTGCTCGAGGCGACGCCGATCGAAGCCGCCCGCCGGGCCGGGGGTCCGCGGGAGGTCCGCCCCAGCCCTGCCGCGGGCTGATCGGGCTCATCGGACCGGCGCCGGAGGGATCGACCACCGTGCTGCGCCGACTCCAGCTGCTCGTCCTCGCCGTCGTCCTCGTGGTGGCGGCGTTCTCGACGGGCTACCCGTTCCTGTTCTTCCTCGTCTACCTCGGCCTGCTGGTCGGCGGCGGGAGCTACATCCTCACCCGTCTCGGCCTCGCGGATCTGGAGGCGGGCTACGCCGTCAGCCAGCTGAGCGGCCACGTCGGGGACCGCCTGCGCGTGACCTACACGCTTCGCAACACCGGCCGACTGCCGAAGCCATGGCTTGAGGTTCACAACCCTGCGAATCTTCCCGGCGGGCTCCCCGGCCGGGCGCTGTCCGTGGGCGGGCGACAGGAGCGCTCCTGGATGGTCCGCACGCTCCTCCTCCGGCGCGGGCACTTCCGCGTCGATCCGCTGCAGATCCGGACCGGTGACCCGTTCGGGTTCTTCGAGGCGTCCGCCAGCGTCGGCCACGGGATCACCATCGTCGTCTACCCGCGCATCGAGGCCCTGCCGCTGTGGCGGCTGCCACCGGCCAACATCGAGGGCGCCCACGCCTCGCCTCAGCGGACGATGCAGACCACCCCGCTGGCGACCACCGTGCGCCCCTACGCCCCGGGCGACTCCATGAACCGCATCCACTGGCGGAGCACGGCCCGCACGGGCGAGATCCAGGTCAAGGAGTTCGAGCTGGAGCAGACGGCGGACGCCTGGATCTTCCTCGACCTCGATGAGGCATTCGCCGCCGGCGACGGCGACGATTCCACCACCGAGGTCGCGGTGCGCGCGGCGGCCTCCATCGCGGACAAGGCCATCGGCGAGAACCGGGCCGTGGGACTCACCGTCAGCGGTTATCGGCTCGTCGTGCTGCCCACAGACCGCGGCGCGCGCCAGCGGCTCAAGATCCTCCAGCTGCTCGCCGCGGTGGAGGCCGACGGCCGGACCCCGCTCGCCGAGTTGCTGCTGACCGGTGTCGGCCGGCTGAGGCGTGGCATGACCGCGATCATCATCACGGCGTCGCAGGACCCGTCGTTCATCCGGCCCCTGTCCACGCTCAGGGCCCGGGGAATCGGCACGGTCGTCGTGCACCTCGACGCACCTGCCTTCGAGCCCGCCCGGGATGCCGACGACACCGAGGCGCAGCGCCAGCGCGCGCGGGTCCTGCGGCATGCCCTGGCCGAGTACCAGCTGGCGACCTACGTCCTGGGCCCGCACCGGCCGCTCGCGGAGACCCTGGCGCGATGAGCGACGACAGCCTGCGCGAGCGGCGCCCGGGCCGGCCCGAGGAGGGATGGCTGACGGTCGGCCTTGCGGTCGTCATCGTGCTGGTCCTCGCGTGGGCCGTGGACGATCCGGCCTGGGTGAACGGCAGGGCCGGTGTGACCGACGGGCTCGTCTACTGTGCGCTGCTGGGCATGGCTGCAGGTCTGGCGGGGCCGAAGCTGGGCTGGGGCCGGTGGACGACGCACCTCATCGGGGCCCTGTTCGCCGGCCTGCTCGTCCCGATCCTCGCGGGCTGGGCGTTCGTTCCGGGGAGCTCGCCGGCCGAGGCGTTCCGGTTGACGGCCGACGGCACCGCGCAGGCCTACCTGGACATCGCGTGGCGCGGGCGGCAGTTCACCACGCAGGAGGTGCACTACCTCCTGGTCCTCGGTTCGCTGGTGTGGGGCACGGCGCAGTTCGCGGCCTACGCGGTGTTCGGGCACCGGCGACCCCTCAACGCGGTCGTCGTCGTCGGTCTGGTCCTGGTCGCGAACATGGCGCTCACCAGCCGTGACCAGCTCGCCTACCTCGTCACGTTCGCCGGCGCGTCACTGTTCCTGCTGATCGGTATGCACGCGTTCGACGAGCGTGCCACGTGGATCCGGCGCCGGATCGGGGATCCGGGCACGATCTCCGCGCTCTACCTGCGGGGCGGGACCGTGTTCATCGTCGCGGCACTCCTCGGGTCGCTGGTGCTGACACAGCGGGCCGCCTCGGCGCCGCTGGCCGGCGCATGGGCCGGCGTGGACGACCAGCTGATCGATTTCGGGGAGACGATCGGCCGCCTGTTCCCCGTCGGGGGCGAGGTCCGCTCCGGGGCGGGCGTCAACTTCGGGTCCACCGCTCGAATTTCCGGGCGCTGGTTCAGCGACGACGCGATCGCCTTCGTGGCCGCCGTCCCGCCTGATTCGGAGAGCTTCCTGTGGCGCGCGGCCACCTACGACACGTTTGCGCTCGGGGGCTGGGAGCAGACGGGGGTGACGGGTGTGCCGGTGGAGCCCGGGATGCCGCTCCTCGCGGGTTCCGCCGAGGATCCGCGACCCGAGCTGACGCGTGAGATCAAGGTCTCCGTCCGGCCCGACGGCTACCACGATGCCCTGCTTGTCAGCCCGGGCACGCCGACCTTCCTGGATCGTCGGGCCGAGGTCCTGCTGGCCGGTGACGACGGCTGGTTTGCCGGCGTCGAGGTGCCGGGGGCTGGGAACGGCTACACCGTGACCGCCAGCCTGCTGCGCCTCGACGAGCAGGACGTGATCAGCGGCAACCGGCTGGCGGCGGCCACCGAGGACTACCCGGCGGAGATCGCCGCCCGCTACACAGCGGTCGCCGCTGGTGCGCTCGGCCCGGCCGCGGAGGAGTTGCTCGCGACGATCCTTGCCATCTCGCCCACCCGCGACCCCTACGACATCGCGGTCACGATGCGGGACTACCTGCGCAGCGATGCCAACTTCTTCTACACGACCGATGTCCGCGACGTGGCCTGCGACGCGGCCAGCGCGGTCGAGTGCTTCGCCCGGAGCAAGCGTGGGTTCTGCATGCAGTACGCCTCCACGATGGCGATGCTGCTACGCGCGGCGATCCCCGCCAACCCGATCCCGACGCGGCTGGTCCAGGGTTTCCTGCCCGGGGCGCGAGCCGGCACGGTGGAGACCGTTCGCAACCTGAACGCGCACGCCTGGGTGGAGGTGTACTTCCCCGGCTACGGGTGGATCCCCTTCGACCCGACCGGCGGCGGCGTGGGCCAGCCGAATGTCATCCGGCCGGGGCCGCCCGTGGCGAGCGCCGCGCCGACGCCGCCCCGCAGCCCCGGACCGGACCGGCCGGACCCGACGCGGCGCCTCGATCTCGACGAGCCTGACGACGCCGGGGCGATGCCGCCGGGCGGCCGGACCGACGACCGCGGGCTGTTCATCGTGCTGACCGTGATCCTTGGCGCACTCGTGCTCGCGGTGGCCGTCGTCGCCTGGATGCGCGGCCCGCGGGGCGAGATCAGCCCGGACGCGACCTGGCGGGCGCTGGCCCGCGCGGCGTCGCGGTTCGGGTACGCGCCGCGCCCGACGGAGACGGTGTACGAGTACGCCGCGACGCTGGGCGACCTGGTCCCCGCGGCCCGCGACGACCTGGGGGTCGTGGCGACTGCGAAGGTCGAGACCACCTACGCCGGCATCCACATCGGCGGGGCGCGCCTGGACGCCGTGCGGTCGGCGGCGCGGCGCCTGCGGGTCACCATGCTCCGGCTGCTGTTCCGCCGCCTGGACCACCGCCGCTAGCCCGAACTCGCCAGCGCTGGAGCCGGCGCTGGCGCTAGACCGCTACAGTGCGCCCGATCGTGCCCGGCGCTCCGCCGCCTCGTGCGCCGCCTCGTCCTCGAGTGGCCCCAGGTGCCCGGTCAGGTTGTGCGCCCGCAGCACCGGCCGCCCGCCGCGGAGATCGACGACGGTGATCCCGGTCAGGTCGAAGCTGAACATCCAGAATTCGGTCAGCGGCAGCCCGAACAGCGTCAGCAGGACGACCTTGAACACCCCGTCATGCCCCACGAGCACCGACCACGGCTGGTCGTGGTCCTGCGCGACGCCCGCGTACCCGCCGACCTGGGGCCGGTCGAAGGTGCCGCGCCGGCGGCCCCGCCCCAGCGGTTCCAGCGCACGTGCGAGGGCCGGCCGCACACGGGCCTGGACGGCGGCCAGGGACTCCCCGCCGGGCGCGGCCGACTCCCAGGGCCGGTGCCGCCAGGCCGACAGCTCGGCCGGCCAGCGGCCGGCGATCTCGTCCTGGGTCACGCCTTCCCACTCGCCCTGCCCCAGCTCCAGGATTCCGGTCTCCGGGCGGAGGGGGACCGGCGCGTCAGCAGGCAGCGCCGTCCGCGCGAGGGCATCTGCCACGGCCTGCGCCGTCGCTGCAGTGCGGGCGAGCGGCGAATGGACGATCTCGAGCGGTCGCCCGCCCGGGACGGGCAGGGATGGTGCGGCGTGAGGGTCCGCCAGCCGTTCCCCGGCGAGGGCCGCCTGGCGGCGGCCAAGCTCGGACAGTGGTGTCTCGGCCTGCCCCTGGAAGCGGCCCTCGCGGATCCACTCCGATTCGCCGTGGCGGACCAGGACGAGGGTCGCGTCCAGGCCCTCCGGGATCGGTGACCCGTCCGGCGGGAGAGGCCCCTGGTCAGGCGAGGCGTGGCTCACTGCTCGCCGCCCAGGCGGATCGCCCAGACGTCGATCACCCCCGGGTCGGCGCGGATCGCATCCACGACGGCGGGCGGGACTTCGTCGTCCAGGGCGAGGACCATGAACGCGTCGGCGCGGGGTGCGGAGCGGGCGAGGGTCATGGCGCTGATGTTGACGTCCGCCTCGCCCAGGATGAGGCCGATGCGCCCCATCGTGCCCGGACGGTCGTGGTGGCGCGTGATGAGCATCGCGTCGGCGGGTGCGAGGTCCATCGTGTGCTCGTCGAGCCGCGTGATCCGGGGCTCGCCGTTGACCACCGTCCCGGCCACGGTCACGGCGCCGCCGTCCGTCTCGGCGGCCAGGGTGAGCAGCGAGGCGAAGGCGCCGGCGTTGGGGGTCTTGCGCTCCACGACGGTGAGTCCGCGTGCCCTGGCCAGGGTGGCCGCGTTGACCAGGTTCACGCGTTCCGTCGTCGTGGTCTCCAGCAGGCCGCGCAGGACCGCCGCCACGAGGGATGACGCATCGTAGGCGGCGGGCTCGCCGGCGATCTCCAGCGTGAGGGTCCGCGGCGCGGATCGCGCGATCTGGGAGAGGAACCGCCCGAGCGTCTCCGCAAGCGGCAGGTACGGCGCGATCGCCTGGGCGGTCTCGGGCGTGAGGAGTGGCGCGTTGACCGCATACCGTGCCGGTCGCCCATCGAGGACCTCGAGGATCTGCTCCGCGACCTCCTCGGCCACGGCGACCTGGGCCTCGGCCGTGGAAGCGCCCAGGTGCGGTGTCAGCAGGGTGTTGGGGGCGTCGAGGAGCGGCGACCCGGTCGGCGGCTCCGTGTTGAACACGTCGAACGCGGCACCGGCGATCCGCCCGGTCCGCAGCGCGTCCGCGACGTCCTGCTCGTCCATGATGCCGCCGCGCGCCACGTTGACCAGCAACACGCCGGGCTTCATCTTCTCGATGGCAGCGGCATTGATGAGTCCGGTCGTGGTCCGCGTCTTCGGGACATGGACGGTGATGACGTCGGCGCGGGTGATGAGTTCCTCGAACGTCACCAGCTCGACGCCCAGGTTCACTGCCTGCTCCGGCGTGACGAACGGGTCTGAGCCCAAAACCGTCATCTCCATCGCCCGCGCGCGCTTGGCGATGGCCTGGCCGATCTTGCCCAGGCCGACGATGCCCAGCACCTTGCCGCGAAGTTCGACGCCGGTGAACTGCGAGCGCTTCCACTCGCCGCGGCGCATGGATGCGTCGGCGGGCGCCGTCCGGCGGGCCAGCCCGTACATCAGCGCGAGGGTGTGCTCGGCGGCGGCGATCGTGTTGCCGGTGGGGGCGTTGACCACGGTGATGCCCGCCCGGGTGGCCGCCTCGAGGTCCACGTTGTCGACGCCCACGCCGGCGCGACCGATGACGACGAGGCGAGTTCCGGCGGCGATCAGATCGGCATCGGCCTTGACCTGGCTGCGCACGACGAGGGCGTCGTACCCGGGCAGGATCGCGGCGATCTCCTCGCGCGGGAGGCCCAGTCGCTCATCCACCTCGTGGTGCCGGCGCAGGAGCTCGATCCCCTCCGCCGCGAGGGGCTCGACCACCAGGATCCTCATGCGACGGCCTCCGCGGTGCGCTGCGCCAGGAGGGCCTGCTGGGCGGCCGCGACGGCCGCACCCGGGGTGACGGCCAGGCCCTGCTCGATGGCGGATGCCTCGAGGGCGCCGATCGCGGCCAGGATGTCGTCCGTGGTCACCGAGCCCAGGTGCCCGAGCCGGAAGATCCTCCCCTTGAGCTTGCCCTGACCGCCGGCGAGCACGAGCCCGCGACGCTTGAGTCCGGCGTTGAACGCCTTCCAGTCCAGTGTCTCCGGGATCCAGGCTGCGGTCACCGTCTTCGACGCCACGTCATCGGCCGCGAGCAGCTCGAACCCGATCGCCCGCAGGCCGGCGCGGGTCATCGCCGCACAGGCCTCGTGACGGGCGAACACGCCGTCGCCCTCGGCGTTCATGAGCCGCAGCCCCTCGTCGACCTGGTACAGGACCGCGACCGCGGGCGTCCACGGCGTCTCGCCGTTCACGGCCGTGTCGCGGTGGCGCTTGAGGTCCAGGTAGAAGCGCGGCATCCTCGCCGTCTCGCCGGCCGCCCACGCCCGCGGCCCGACGGCCGCCATGGCGATGCCCGGCGCGGACATCCAGGCCTTCTGCGACCCCGTGACCACGAGGTCCAGGCCCCAGGCGTCCATCGCAAACGGCACGGCGCCCAGGGCGGAGATCCCGTCCACCAGGACCAGGGCCTCAGGCGCGGCCTCGCGGACGGCCGCCGCCAGCGCGCCGACATCGTTGGTGACGCCGGTGGAGGTCTCGTTGTGGGTCAGGAGCACCGCCTTGAGCCCCGGGACCGCGGCCGCGGCCTCGCGCACTGCAACCGTCTCCGCCGCGCTGCCCCATTCGATCTCGAGCCTCGTCACCGATGCGCCGTAGACCTCGGCCACCTTTGCGAACCGGTCCCCGAACGCTCCCATCGTCACGGCCAGGACCGGGTCGCCGGGGGAGAGGACGTTGACAACCGCCGCCTCCAGCGCCCCGGTGCCGGCGCAGGTCAGGAGGATGACATCGTGCTCCGTGCCGAACCAGGGCTTCATGCCCGTCTCGACGCGCTTGAGCAGCGCCTTGAACTCCTCGCCCCGGTGATTCACCATCTGGCGCCCGCCTGCCTCGCGGACGGTGGGCGGGAGGGCGGTTGGTCCGGGGATGCGCAGGTTGGGCTCGAAGCGGGTCACGGTTCTCTTCTCCTGGGGTCGCGAGGGTGTTCGCGGATCGTGCGGGAGATGACAGGCATCTGTCGACCGTGGTAGATATGACGTCATATGAAGACCGTCCGGACCACCATCCTGCTCGAGGCGGACCTGCTCGACCGCCTGGACCGCCACGTGCGGCGCCAGCGCAGCACCAAGACCTCGGTCATCGCGGCTGCGCTGGAGGCGTGGCTGGACTCCCACGAGACTGCGCCGGAGTTCCCGTTCCTCGGTATCGGGCGCAGCGCCCATGGGCGGCTGTCGTTGGACGGGCGGTCCATCGCGAAGCGGGAGGCGGGGCGGCGCCCCGGGGACCGCTAGGTGGCGGTGTTGCTGGACCCGTCGGTGGTGCTGGCGGCGGCGGACGGGGCGGACCTCAACCACCAGGCCGCCGCGGCCTGGTTCGGGCGCGTGGACGAGCCGCTGCTGCTCGGGGCGCTGGGACTGGCGGAGCTCGATGTGCTGCTCCAGCGGGAGCTGGGCGCCGCGGCGTCGCTGGCGGTGGTCGAGTCGCTGGTCGCGGGCTCCATCCGCCTGGTCCCGCCGACGCCCGAGGACCTCGCCCGCGCGGCCGCGCTGATGGGGGAGGCCGCCGAGCACCGGCCGAGGCTGGCTGACGCCCTGCTGGTCGCCACGGCGGAGCGCCTCGGGATCCGGCGGGTGGCGGCGTTCGACCGGCGCCCGCTGGCCGTGTTCCGCCCGAAGCATGTCCGGAGCCTCGACTTCGAGCCCTGATGCGGCGCGGCGGGCCCCGCCGGGCATACGAAGACGGGCCCCGCCGGGCAAACGAAGACGGGGCCGGCCGGACCGGCCCCGTTCGGGCGATCGGGAAGGTGGGCCGCCTAGGCGAGGCGCTTCACGACCACGGTGCTGGCCTGGACGTCATGGAAGCCCTGACGTCTCGAGTCCTTGGAGATCGTGTAGACGAGAAAGATGATGTAGCCGAGTGCAGCGAGGCTGAGCAGCGTGCCGACGAGCCCGATGACGTTCGAGAGGACCGTCGCTGCCGCTGTGGGCCCGAACAGGAATGCCCAGCGCTTGATCGCCTGGTCCCGCGTGAGCGTCGCGCCATCGCCCGCGTTCACGGTCTCCAGCTTGAGGATCTTCTGGCCCGGCGAGGCGCGCATCGTCGTCCAGGTGTAGACGAAGTAGGCGGCTGTTCCCACGGCCCAGATCACGCCGAGGACAACGCCTACGATGAGCAGCATGCCGAAACCGCCGCTGAGGGCGATGCCGCTCAGGACGACGCCCGCGACCACGGCCCACACGACCCACAGGATGACGCCGTCGATCACGGCGGCGATGATCCGGTTCGTCAAGTCCGCGTACGCCACGCCCGGCGCGGGACCGGCCGCGACGGGAGCGGGTTGGAAGCCGCCCGGCTGGAACCCGCCGGGCGCGGGCGGCGGCGGCGTCTGCCAGTTACCTGAGCCCTGCGGGGCCGGCGGCCCCCCGGCGGGATCCGTCATCGAACACCTCCCTCGTCGGCGTCACCTGCGCCGCTCGGCGACAGGATAGTCCGTCGCGGGTCGCAGGGGAACCCCCATCTGCGGGCGCCGAGGGGCAGCCGATCGTCCCGACTCCCGGCCGGACCCGGATCTCAGGCGAAGTCACCCAGGTACGCACCGAGCCGTGCATGCAGCCCGGTCCTGGATGAAACGACGGCCCTTCAGTCTTGGGCAACGATATGGAATCAACGAGGCGCCGATCGCGTCGGCAGGATGTTTGGCGAGATCCCCAATTTGTGACATGATCAGCCACGCCCACCGTCGCCAGATCAGTACAGGAGCAGGATCCGAGATGCGCATCCGCGCCGCCAAGATCGAGGAGCTCGCGCCCAAGCCGCCGCGCGAGCGTGCGCTGTCACCCCGCCAGCTTGCTGCGCTGCAGCGAGAGGAGGAGATCCGCAAGGCGCTGACGCGCCTCAAGTCGGACGAGGACATGCTGGCCGTGGAGCTCGACCCGGCCGAGAAGATCCCGACCATGCGCGCCGCCGTGAAGAAGGCGATCGCCGCCCACAAGCCGGGCACCAACATGGCGATCCGCGGACGGACCATCTACCTTTCCACCTCCGCCCTTCCCGGAGGGCGTGGTCGCAAGCCGAAGGCGCGCTGATCGGGGCCGGACGGGACCGTAGCGCGGCGGGAACCCGGGGCGTCTCTCCCGCGGCCTGATCCGTCCCGGAGCCCGTCCATGCCCCCTCGCCGCCGCGCTGTGCGGCGCCCGGTCCTCGCCATCGTCGTCGCGATCGGCCTCCTCGGCGGTGTCGCGGTCTGGCCAAACGTGCTGGGCGTCGGTGACAAAGTGCGCGATGCGGCGCGGCGGATCGAGCTGATCGTGGCCGGGTCCTCTTGAAGGAGCATGCGCGAGTCATGCCATCGGGCTGTGGTGACCCTGCAGGAGGTCCACATGGTGGCGCGGGTGTCCTTTATAGAAGGACACATTCAGTTAGGGTGGAACCATGAGCCTGCACCCGGTCCTTGCCGAGAAGCTCAGCGCCTCCCTCGCGACGGTGACTCCGGTCAAGCTGACGCCCCGCGATGCCCGGCTGCCCGCGGTCGCCGGCAAGGCGCACGCGGTGATCGGGATGCGCCGCGCGGGGAAGACCACCTTCCTGCGCCAGCTGCTCGACGAACGACGGGCGGTGAGCGCTCCCGAGCGGGCCGTCTATCTCAGCTTCGACGACGACCGGCTCGCCGGCCTCGCGCTCGAGCAGCTGGGTTTCCTGCTCGAGGAGTTCTACCGGCGCTACCCCGCGCTGCGCGGACAGGAGACGGTTTCCTGGTTCTTCGATGAGGTCCAGCTCGTGCCCGGCTGGGAACGCTTCGTCCGCCGGGTGCTGGACTCCGAGAAGGTCGAGATCGTCGTCTCTGGCTCCTCGGCTCGGATGCTGTCGCGCGAGGTCCACACCTCGTTGCGCGGCCGCGGGATGCCGACCGTCATCCGGCCGTTCAGCTTCCGCGAGTTCCTGCGTCACCGCGATGAGGAGCCGACCGCGGAGCCCGGGTCTTGGATACCGGCGCAACGATCCCTGGTCGAAAACCGCTTCCGCGAGTACCTCGTTCAGGGCGGTTTCCCTGAAGCACAGGGATTGTCGACGACGCTGCGGATCGAGCTGCTGCAGGGGTACGTGGACACCGTGCTCTTCCGGGACGGGGTCGAGCGCTACGGCGTGTCGCAGGTGACCGCGCTCCGCTGGCTCGTGCGGCAGTGCCTCCGCAATCCCGCCGGGAGCTTCAGCGTCCACCGGCTGCACCAGGACCTGAGGTTGCAGGGGCACGGCGTGGCCAAGGATGCCGTCCACACGATGCTCGGCCACCTCCTGGATGCCTTCCTGCTCAGCGCCGTGCCGCTGGCCACGGAGTCGTTGCGGCGCCTCAACTCAAACCCTCGCAAGTTCTATCCAGCCGACCCTGGCCAGGTCGAGGCCTTCGACGCCAGCGGCCGCTCGAACATCGGACACGTGCTGGAGACCGTCGTGCTGAACGAGCTGGAGCGACGCGGCGCCGACATCGCGTACGTGAAGACTGCCAGGCGCTGCGGTCGTGGCAGCTGGTCGAAAGCCCGGCGCCGTTCCGCATGCGCCGCATCTACACGGACGGCAGCGTGGTCGCGCGGGCGTGTCCGACGGATCGCGTCAGGTCAAGTCGGCCCGGTCCGCAGCCGCGCGAAGTGCCCTGATCAGCGGACGTCCTTCTTGTGCTCGGCAGCCATCTTCGCCCGGGCCTCGCCCGCGGACTTCATCGCCCCGCCAAAGATGCCCATCGGGTCCGCACCGTAGCGGACCTTCTTGCGGCGCGGCGGCTCGCGGCGCGCAGCAGCGCGGGCCTCCATGCGCGCGGCGATGTTGGCGTCCTGACCCTGGTCGCCCGGGACGTAGAACCGCCGGCCGACGAGCGCGTCGGGGAGGTACTGCTGCTCGATGTCGTCGCCCTCGAAGTCGTGGGGATTCTTGTAGCCGACCCCGATCCCGTGAGCCCTCATCCGGCGGTCAGCCGCATTTCGGAGGTGGCCCGGGACCGGGAGCGCGCCGTGCCGGAGCACCTCTTCCATCGCCGCGGCGTAGGCTCGGCCGACGGCGTCCGACTTGGGAGACGCAGCCAGCAGCAGGGTGGCCTGGGCGAGGGCGTACTGCGCCTCCGGCAGCCCCACGTAGTCCAGCGCCTGGGCCGCCGCCACCGCCACCTGGAGCGCCCGTGGGTCCGCGTTGCCCACGTCCTCCGAGGCCGAGATGATCAGGCGCCGGGCGATGAACCGGGGGTCCTCGCCGGCCGCGATCATCGCGCCCAGCCAGTAGACCGCGGCGTCCGGGTCGTTGCCCCGGAGGCTCTTGATGAACGCCGAGACCGTGTCGTAGTGCCCGTCGCCGGCACGGTCGTAGGCGAGGACGCGCTGCTGGGCGGCCGTCTCGACGTGCGAGAGGATGGGGGAGACGCGGCCTTCGGCGTCGCGGGCGTCGTCGTCTTCGGCCAGTGCCACGGCGCTCTCGAGGATGTTGAGGGCCTGGCGGGCGTCGCCGCCGGAGATGTCCACGAGGTGCTCGAACGGCTCGTCCGCCACGGCCACGCCGCCTCGAGGCCCGTAGATGCCCGCCAGCCCGCGCTCCGCGTCTTCGAGAGCGCTGCGGACGATGGTCGCGATGTCGTCGTCGGTCAGCTGCTCCAGGCGCCAGACGCGCATCCGGGACAGCAGGGCCGAGTTGACCTCGAAGTACGGATTCTCGGTCGTGGCACCGATGAGGGTGACCGTGCCGTCCTCCACGTGGGGGAGCAGGGCGTCCTGCTGGGCCTTGTTGAAGCGGTGGATCTCGTCGATGAACAGGACGCTGCGCCGTGCCTCCAGCGTCAGGCGTTCCTGCGCCTCGGCGATGGTCGCGCGCACCTCCGCGACGCCGGACATGACGGCCGGCACGGACCGGAACTCGGCGCCGACGGCGTCCGCGAGCAGGCGGGCCAGCGATGTCTTGCCGGTGCCGGGCGGACCCCAGAGCAGGAGGGACGCGAGGTGGCCGCGGGCGACGGAACGGCGTAGGGGGCCACGCTCGCCCACGAGCGACGCCTGGCCGACGAACTCGTCCAGGGTCCGCGGGCGCATCCGGGCCGCCAGGGGCTGGCGCTCGGGAGGCGGCCGGAACAGGGCTTCGGGACGAGCGCCGGAAACGGAACGCCTGGGGGGCATGGGCGCGATGGTAGCGCCCCGGGGTCGGCGGTCCCCCGGCCCGGCGGTCAGCGGACGGCGGGGCCGAACACTGATGCCGCCATCGCCCTCGCCTCGTCCCGCTTCGGCTTCTCGCCGTCGGTCTCGAAGGTCTGCTTGCCGGCGGCGGTCTCGATCGTGATCCGGAGGTAGTCCGACTCGATCGCGTCTTCATCGCCGGACCCGCGGGTCTTGCGCTCGATCTTCATGACCCGGACGTCGCCTGGGTTGAGCGCGCTGTTGCCGGGCGTCTCGGCCAGGATGGCCGCGGGATCCGCGCCCAGGTACTGCGCCCCGAATGAGAAGCTCGTCTTGAGCTGGGCGCCCCACTGCGAGAAGAACCCTCCGCCCTGCTCCTTCGCCGCCGCGCGCGAGCGTTCGATCTCGGCGTTGAGGAGCTGCTTGGTCGCCTCCGCCAGGATCAGCCGCCGGTTGGTGAAGACCAGCGTGTACGCCTTGGAGGAGAAGAGCCCGGTCTTGATCCGTGCCGATGGGATGAACCCGATCACCGTCTCGTCCGACATGCGTCCGCGGCTCCTCGCTGGTCGCGGCCCGGGTTGTCCCGGGCCTGCGCGCGGAGCATCGGCGGGGCAGGACCGCGGTGCACAGGGCCGTGCGGACCCCTGCCGGATCAGGCGATCGGCACGATCTCTGCGACGTCGATGAGAAGCCATAGCACGACGAGGGTGGTGAGCAGCAGCGTGGCGATGCGTGCGATCCGCTTCAGGTCGCGGGCGACGTAGGCGTACTCGACCTCGGCGCGGATGGCGATCGAGCCGGCGGGGCCGGTCGTTCCGCGCAGCGCGGCCCGCTCCCGGGTCTGGCGGCGCGCGGCCTCGGCGGCCCGTTCCTCGGCGAGCAGCTGGGCTTCGATCTCGGCGGCACGTCGGGTTTCGGCCTCGGTCAGGCCGGTTGGACGGGGAGCGGCGGACGCCGTCGTTCCACTCGCGGCCGCGGCTTCGGACGCGGGTCGCCGGTCGATGGGCCGGCGCTGGCCGGGACGGACACTGCCGCGGGCGCGCTTCGCCATGGCGGGGTTCGGGGCCTCCTGCTTTGAGCGGTTCACCGGGGTCCGCGCGGGTGCGGGACCATCGGCGGCAGAGGATACACCGGCTGGCCGTCGCACCGGCGATGAGTGGATGGAGGGGACCGGCTGGTAGACTCGGCGCGCCCGCCTGGAGAACGCCTTGGACGCCCTCAACACCCTCGTCGCCTCGTATCTCGGCGCCATCGCCGTCTCGCTGGCGGTCGCCTGCGTCGTGCTGCTGGTCGCGGTGGTGCTGCTCGTCCGCCGGACCTCGCGCCTGGACCGGCGGCTGCGGCGCCTGACCCGGGGCGAGGACGGCGAGAGCCTCGAGGCGGTCCTTGGCGCGCACCTCGAGAAGGTCCACGCCGTCGCCCGCGAGGTGGACGACCTGGCCGCCCGCTCGGCGGTTCTCGAGGCCGTCGGGCGCAAGGCCGTCCAGCGCGTGGGTCTCGTCCGCTTCAACCCGTTCGAGGACACCGGCGGCAACCAGAGCTTCGCGCTCGCGCTCCTGGACGCGAACGGCGATGGCGTGGTGATGAGCAGCCTCCACGCGCGCACCCTCACGCGCGTCTACGGCAAGGCCGTGGGCGGCGGCAACGCGGAGGCGGCGTTGTCGGACGAGGAGTCGGAGGCGTTGCGCCAGGCTCTGGCTTCGGGTCCCGCCCGGCCCGGCTGACCAGCGCCGCGACCGTGACACCAGAGCTGGCACGGATCCATCGCATGGTGGTTTCGTGCCCCCCGACCAGACACCCTCGAACCAGACACCGTCGGCCCGCCAATCCGTCGCCGGCACCGAGCCGGTCGGACGGCCCCGTCGCGTGAGACGGCGGGCCGTACGCGGGGAGCCCGCGCCGCTGGTCCAGATCCCCGTCTGGGGCCAGGTCGAGGAGCCGGCGGCGGAGGAGCCCTCGCCTGACGGCACGGACGCCCTCCTTGAAGGCCTCAACCCGGAGCAGCGGCGCGCCGTCATCCACGGCGACGGGCCGCTGCTGGTCGTCGCGGGCGCCGGTACCGGCAAGACCCAGGTCATCACGCGCCGCATCTCGTGGCTCATCGCCACACGCCGCGCGAAGCCGTCGGAGATCCTCGCCCTCACGTTCACGGACCAGGCCGCCGACGAGATGCAGGTCCGGGTGGACCAGCTGGTTCCGTACGGCTACACGGACACCGCGATCTCCACCTTCCACGCCTTCGGGGATCGCCTGGTCCGGGAGTTCGCGTTCGAGCTCGGCCTGCCGGCCGACGTGCGGGTGCTCTCGCGGCCCGAGACCGTGGTCTTCCTGCGGGAGCACCTGTTCGAGTTCGAGCTGGACGAGTACCGCCCGCTGGGCGACCCGACCAGGTTCCTGGACGCCCTGGCGACGCTGTTCTCGCGGGCCAAGGACGAGGACGTCTCGCCGGAGGCCTACCTCACCCACGCCGCGCGCCTCGCGGGAGGGTCGGCGGCCGCCTGGGCCAGCGTGGAGGCCCTGGGCACGGCCGCCAGCGACGCCGAACGGGACGCCACCGCGGCGCTCGAGGAGGAGGCGCGCCGGCAGGGCGAGCTGGCCCGTGCGTATGCCCGCTACCAGTCGCTGCTCGCCGCCAACGGGGCCATCGACTTTGGGGACCAGGTCTCGCTCGCCCTGCGTCTGCTGCGGGAGTCGCCGGCGGCCCGGGAGTCCGTCCAGCGGCGCTTCAGGTACGTGCTGGTGGACGAGTTCCAGGACACCAACCGGGCCCAATCGGAGCTGGTCGCGCTGGTCGCCCAGCGCCACCGCAACGTGACGGTGGTGGGGGACGACGACCAGTCGATCTACAAGTTCCGTGGCGCGGCGATCAGCAACATCTTGGAGTTCCGGGAGCGGTACCGGAACGCGAAGGTCGTGGTGCTGCGGCGGAACTACCGCTCCCGGGCGCCCATCCTGGAGGCCTCGTACCGCCTCGTCCGCCACAACGACCCGGACCGCCTGGAGGTTCGTGCCGGCATCGTCAAGCGGCTGGTCGCGGAGCGGGGCGGGGCCGGGACGTCCGCGGTCCGGCACGAGGCGTTCGCCACCGGCGCGGAGGAGGCGGACTGGGTCGCGCGGGACATCGCGCGGCGGATCCGGGAGGGGGCGCGGCCGCAGGACGTGGCGATCCTTGTCCGGTCCAACGCCGCGGCGGACGCGCTGCTTCGGTCCCTCAACCTCGAAGGGATCCCGTGGCGGTTCTCGGGCACCAGCGGCCTGTACGCGAGACCCGAGGTCAAGCTCCTGCTGGCGTTCCTGCGGACGATCGCGGACCCCGCCTCGTCCGCGGACGTGTACGCGCTGGCGGCCTCGGAGCTGTACGGCCTGGGCGGGGCGGACCTGGTGGGCATCGTGCAGATGGCGCGGCGCCGCAACCGGTCGGTGTTCGAGATCCTGGAAGAGCTCGGCCGGCAGCCGGGGATCCTGCGGCTGGCCCCCGAGACCCGGGCGGCCGGCGCGAAGCTCGTCGCGGACCTGCAGACCTACGTGGAGCTGGCGCACCAGCGCCCGGCCGGCGAGGTCGTCTACGCGTTCCTCAAGGGAACCGGGTGGCTCAGGCGGCTGGCCGAGGCCGACACCGTGGCCGCGGAGGAGACGCTCTCCAACATCGCCCGCTTCTTCGACATCATCCGTGCGCAGTCGTCGCTGCTCGCGGACGACCGGGCGGTCTTCCTCGCGCGCCATCTCCAGACGCTGATCCTGGCCGGTGACGACCCGCCCACGGCGGACATCGACCCGGACGCGAACGCGGTGGCGGTGATGACCGTCCACAAGGCGAAGGGCCTGGAGTTCCCGTTCGTGTACCTGCCCGGGCTCGTCAGCGGGCGGTTCCCGACCGTGGGACGGCGAGAGCCGCTCGGGCTGCCGCTGGCGCTCGTCAACGAGACGCTCCCGGAGGGGGACTACCAGCTCCAGGAGGAGCGGCGGCTGTTCTACGTGGGCATGACCCGCGCCCGGGACGAGCTGGTCCTGTCGCACGCGGCGGACTACGGGGGCCAGCGGGCGCGGCGCGTGTCGCCGTTCGTGCTGGAGGCGCTGGACCTGCCGGTGGCGTCCGGGTCGGCGGGCGCCGGGGCGAAGGCCGCCTCGCCGCTGGAGCGGATGGCGAGCCTCGAGCAGACCGCTCCCTCGCCGGCGGCGCCCCGCGAGCGGACCGGAGAGCCGCTGATGCTCTCGTTCTACGCGATCGACGACTACCTGACCTGTCCGCTCAAGTACAAGTTCGCGCACCTGCTGCGGGTTCCGCTGGCGCCCCACCACTCGATCATCTACGGCTCGGCCCTCCACGCCGCCGTCGCCGAGTTCCACAGGCGCCAGGCCCGCGGCGACATGATGAGCGAGGAGGCGCTGGTCGAGGCCTTCATGGCGGCCTGGCGGAACGAGGGGTTCCTCTCCCGTGAGCACGAGGAGGCGCGCCTGGCCGCGGGGCGGGCCGCGCTGCACCGCTTCCGCGAGGAGCAGCTGGCGCCGGGTGCCGTGATGCCCGCCTACGTGGAGCGGGAGTTCAGCTTCCTGCTGGACGGGGACCGCATCCGCGGCCGGTACGACCGGGTGGACATCACGCCACGGGCGCCGCTGGCCGCGGGGGCGGCCGGGGAGGTCGGGCCGGCCACGGTCGCGGGAGTCGCCGAAGTCGCCGCACCGGCACCGGCGTCCGGGGCGGACGTCGTGGAGCCCACCCTGGGCCTCGCGCCGGAGCGGGTCGTCATCACGGACTACAAGTCCTCCGACGTCCGGGATCCCGTGAAGGCGCGCCAGCGTGCGAAGGACTCACTCCAGCTGTCGATCTACGCGATGGGCTACGAGGCCATGACCGGCCGCCTCCCGGACGCCGTCGCGCTGCACTTCCTGGAGTCAGGGCTGGTGGGCACGGCGCCGGTGGAGCGCAAGCGGATCGAGAAGGCGCGTGCGTCGATCAAGTCCGCGGCCGCCGGGATCCGGGCTCGGGACTTCGCCGCCAAGCCTGACCACCTCGCCTGCACCTACTGTGCGTTCCGGGAGATCTGCCCGGCCAGCGCGGTCCGCTGAGCGTGGCGGAGCTGGCGTCCGACGACCTGGCCGCGCTCTCGGCCGTGCTGGCGGGCACGCGGTCCGGGGCGGTCCTGATGGCCGACAACCTCGATGCCCTGGCCGCGATCCCGGACGGTGTCGTGGACCTCGTCTACGCGGACCCGCCGTTCGCGACCGGCGGCGTGCAGCGCCTCACGTCGATCCGGACGGGTTCCGGGGACCGGACCCGCCGGGGGTTCGGGGGCCGCGAGGTGGCCTGGGAGGTGGTGGGCGAGCAAACCTGGGCGGACGACCTGCCGCTCCCCAGGCATCTCGCCGCGATCCGGGCGCGCCTGGTCGAGAGCCGCCGCGTGCTGGCGCCCCACGGGTCGCTGTACCTGCACGTGGACTGGCGGACCGTCCACCACGTACGGCTCCTGCTGGACGAGGTGTTCGGCGCTCAGCGGTTCCTCAATGAGCTCGTGTGGGCGTACGACTACGGCGGGCGGGCCCGGGACCGCTGGCCGCGCAAGCACGACACGATCCTGTGGTACGCGAAAGGGGACGCCTGGACCTTCGAGCGGGACCAGATCGACCGGATCCCGTACCTGGCGCCGGGGCTGGTCGGACCCGAGAAGGCGGCCCGCGGCAAGCTGCCGACGGATGTCTGGTGGATGACGATCGTGCAGCCGGGCTCGAAGGAGCGAACGGGGTACCCGACGCAGAAGCCCGTCCGGCTGCTGGAGCGGATCGTGGCGGCGTCCAGCCGGCCCGGGGACCTCGTGCTGGACCCGTACGCCGGGAGCGGGACGACCGGGGTGGCCGCGGCGAGGCTCGGGCGGCGGTGGCTGCTGATCGACAGGAACCCCGCAGCGGCGGCGATCGCGCGAGAGCGGCTGGCGGCCGAGGCCGGGCCCGGGGGCGGCGGGTGATCGCGGCGATCACGCTGGACTTCGGGAACACGCTGGTCCCGGTGTCGGCCGACGGACTCCGCGGGGTGGTTGCCGAGACGGCGCGCGGGATGGCCACGCGCCTCGGCCCGTTTGCCGTCGAGGACCTGCTTGATGCCTGGGCCGACGAGCGGGAGCGCCAGTTCCGGGAGGAGGTCCCGCAGTTCCGCGAAGTGGACCTGGCACAGCGGATCACCCGGATCCTGGCCCGGCTCCGCGGGATGGCCTCGCCGCCGCCCCACGAGCGCTGGGATGACGAGGCCGCCGCCGCGCTATGCGATCCGGCCGAGGTTGCCTGGGCCATCGAGGTCTACTCGCACGGGTTCGTGGCGGCACTCCCGCCGGCGCCTGAGGCGGGAGCCCTCCTCGCGCGCCTGGCCCCGCGCTACCGCCTGGCGATCCTTTCCAACTGGCCGCTGGCCGCGACGATCGACCGGTATGTCGAGGCGGCCGGGTGGGCGCCGTACCTTGCGGCGGTGGTGGTGAGCCAGCGCGTGGGGACGGTCAAGCCCCACCCGGCGATCTTCGCCGCGGCGCGGACGGCGCTCGGTGACCCGGCGCCGGCGGCGATCCTCCACGTGGGCGACGACTGGGTGGCGGACATCGTCGGGGCGAAGCGGGTCGGCTGGCGGGCGGCGTACCTTGCGTCCCGGCCCCGCGATTCGCCGCTCCCCGGCAGCGAGCGTGACGGGGAGACCGCCGCGGACCTGGAGCTCGCCACGCTGGCGGACCTGGAGCCGGGGCTCGCCCTGCTCGAGGCCGCGGTCCGCGGCTGACGTACCCGGTGCCGGAACCTTCGGCGGCCGCCGTCGGTAGACTCGTGTGCGTGGAAGCACGGGACCGCATCGCCAACGTCGGCCTGCTCGTGGCGGCCGTCCTCGCCTGGGGGCTGGTCGGGATCGTGGTCACGACGCGGGATCCGTACGCAGATGCGACCGGCGGCTACGTCGGCGCCCTCCTGATGGGTCTGGCCGTCACCGTCACCGCCACGCCGCTGCTGTGGCTGCTCGTGTTCGGGCGTCATCGCCGTATCGCCTACAGCGGCGACTGGTTCCGCGCCGCCCGCCGCGGCGGCTGGATCGGGCTGCTGGTCGCGGTGATCGTGGTCCTGCGGCTCGTGGATGCGTTCCAGTTCCCGATCGTCCTGTTCCTCGCCGCCATCTTCGTCGTGGCCGAGATCACGCTCTCGGCCGAACGCTAGGGAGACCCCGTGGACAACCCGCTGCTCACCGCGCGTCCCGCCGAACCGTTCTCCGACGTCAAGGGACGGGCTGCCGCCGCCGTGGAGGCCGCCCGCGGGGAGATCCTGGATCTCTCGCACCGGATCCACGCCAACCCGGAGCCCGCCTTCGAGGAGCACCGCGCCGCAGCCTGGGTGGCCGAGGCCGTCGCCCGCCACGGGTTCGCCGTCGAGCACCCGGCGGGCTCCCTCTCAACGGCGGTCCGCGGTCGCCTCACGGGTGGCCGCGGGGCGGACGGACCGCGGATCGGCGTCCTGGCGGAGTACGACGCGCTCCCGGGACTCGGGCATGGGTGCGGCCACAACACGATGGCCGCGTCCGGCGTTGGCGCGGCGATCGCGCTCGCTGCGGTGCGCGACGCGTGGGCCGGCGAGGTCGTCTTCCTCGGTACGCCTGCGGAGGAGCGGGGGAGCGGCAAGGCGATCATGCTCCGCGACGGCCTGTTCGACGGCCTGGATGCGGCCCTGCTGTTCCACCCCTGCGACCGAAACCATGTCGAGTCCGCACCGCTCGCGTCCGAGGACGCGTCGGTCACGTTCACCGGCGTTGCCTCGCACGCGGCGTCCGACCCGTGGAGCGGCAGGAACGCCCTCGACGCGATGGTCGCCCTGTTCGTCTCGGTCGGGCTGTGGCGCCAGCAACTGCCGACGCACTGCCGCGTCCACGGGATCATCCAGGAAGGTGGCACGGCCGCGAACATCATCCCGGCCCGGACCAGGGCCTGGTTCATGATCCGCAGCGCCGACCAGGCCTACTACGAGGTCATGAAGGCCCGCTTCCGGCGCCTGTGCGAAGCGGCGGCCGAGGCGGCAGACGTGACCGTGGAGGTCGAGTTCTCCGGCGGGGCCACCACGATGAAGCACAACACGACGCTGGCGGCCCGCTGGATGGCCAACGGCGAGGCCTATGGGATCGCGGACGAGGGTCGCGATCCAACCTCGGGCTCGACGGACATGGCGAACGTCTCCTGGGCGCTGCCCGCGATCCACCCGGACCTCTCCATCACCGATGAGCCCACGCCCGGCCACACGATCGAGTTCCGCGATGCGGCGGTGCGTCCGCGGGCCGACCGGACGGTCCTGCTCGCGGCCACGCTGGTCGCCCAGACGGCGCTGGATCTGCTCCTGGACCCGGCGCTGGTCGAGGAGGCCTGGCGGGAGTTCCGCGGGGAAGGGTAGGTACCGCTCGACGGGGTACCATGCCGCCCTGCGCGCCCCGCCGGACGGTGGACCCGAACCGGCGGCGCCCACGCAACAGGCGACCCGGAGCCCGAAGGCCCGCGAGGCGGGCGGGCGGCCGCGGGAGCCGGAGGATCACCAGTGGCCGAGCGTCCCCACCACCCGGGCGCCGACGACTTCGCCGCACGCAACGGCTGGGACCGCGCGTACGAGACGTTCGACGACTTCGACCTGCCCACCTACGTCGGGCTGCCGACGTTCATGAAGCTGCCCTGGGTCCCGGACGCGGCCGAGTTGCGAGCCCGCAACGCGGACATCGCCATCGTCGGCGCCCCGTTCGACGACGCCGTGAGCCATCGCTCGGGCGCCAGGTTCGGTCCCCGCGCGATCCGCGAGGCGCAGTACACGTCCGGCTCGATCCACTCGCTCCAGCTGGGAGTGGAGCCCTTCGAGGTGCTGACGGTCGTCGATGCCGGCGACGCGAATATCGTCCCGGCCTGGACCGACCGCGCCCACGCGATGATCTACCGCAAGGTCCACGAGGTCGCCTCGACCGGCGCCATCCCGATCGTCCTGGGCGGCGACCACTCGATCACCTGGCCGTCCGCCACGGCCGTCGCCGAGGTTCGGCGTCCCGGCAGCATCGGGATCGTCCACTTCGACGCCCACGCCGACACCGCCAACGACGACTGGGGCGTCCTGGCCGGACACGGAACGCCGATCCGACGCCTGATCGAATCGGGCGCGGTCAAGGGCAGCAACTTCGTCCAGGTGGGGTTGCGCGGCTACTGGCCGCCGGTCGAGACCTTCGAGTGGATGAAGGTGCACGGCCTGCGCTGGCACCTCATGCGCGAGATCGAGGAGCGCGGCGCGGAGGCCGTGATCGACGATGCCATCACCGAGGCGCTCGACGGCCCGGACGCGATCTACATCTCGGTCGACATCGATGTCATCGACCCCGGGAGCGCCCCCGGGACCGGGACCCCCGAGCCCGGCGGCATGCTGCCGCGCGAGGTCCTGCGGGCGGTCCGGCGGATCGCCTCGGCCGTGCCGATCGCGGGCATGGACATCGTGGAGGTGTCGCCGCCGTACGACCATGCGGAGGTGACGGCGATGGCCGCGAACCGCGTGGCCCTCGAGGTCATCTCGGCACTCGCGGCCAAGCGGCTGGCCGGTCAGACCGTCCGCTACGAGCGCCCGGAGCGCGCATGACCGCCGAGCCCGTATGACCGCCGAACGCGCAGCCGCCGCGCTCGCCCGCCTGTACGACCTGGACCTGTCCGAGGACCCGGGTGACCTGGACCTGTACCGCGCACTGGCGGCCCGCACCGGTGGACCCATCCTCGAGCTGGCTGTCGGGTCCGGGCGACTCGCGGTCCCGCTCGCCGCGGGCGGCAAGAACGTCACGGGCGTGGACACCGACCCCGCGATGCTCGCCCGAGCCCGCGCCGCAGCCGACGCCGCCGGGAGGGCAACGGCCCGCCGGCTCCGCCTGGTGGAGGGCGACGCCCGGACCATCCGGCTGGACGACGCCGGCACGTTCAACCTGGCGTTCATCCCGCTCAACTCGATCTTCCTGGTGGGCAGCCGGGTGGACCAGGCGGCCGCGGTGGCCACCCTCGCGGCACACCTTGCCCCGGGCGGTCTCGCGGTCGTGGATGCCTGGCTGCCGGACGCCGAGGATCTCGCGCGGTACGACGGCCGCCTCGTGCTCGAGTGGGTTCGCGAGGATCCCGGCACCGGGCGGACCGTGACCAAGACCGGCAGCGCGGTGTTCGATCCCACCGCCGGCGTGGTCCGCCTGACCACGATCTTCGAGGAGGGGCTCGAGGGCGAGGCCCCGTCGCGCTGGGTCCGGGCGGACCGCCTGCGCCTCGTCAACCCGGACGAGCTGGCGTCCTTCGCCGAGGCCGCGGGACTCGAGGTGGAGACGCTCGCCGGCGACTACGACCTCGGCCGGCTCGCGCCCGGAGCCGAGCGCGTGGTGCTGATCGCCAGACGGCGCTGAGGACCCCTTCCCGGGGTCCTGACAGGCCCTCCGTGCCCCGGTCCTGGGCCCGGCCGCGTGGTAGAGTCGGCCCGATGCCGGACCAGATCCGCCTCCTCGTGGTCGAGGACGTTCCCCAGGTTGCCCAGTACGTCCGAGGGCTGCTGAACTCGCAGTCCACCATCAAGCTGCTTGACGTCGTGAGCGACGGCAGCCGCGTGGCCCGCCTCCTCACGGAACTGCGCCCGGACGTGGTGCTCGTGGACGCGCTGCTCCAGGGCCGCGTGAAGGGCCTGTCGCTTGTCGAGCAGATCCATGCGTCCGGCGCCCGGGTTCCCGTGGTGGTCCTCACGGTGCCGCAGCACCCTGTCCAGGCCAACCCCTCTTCGGGGATCCACGCCGTGCTGTCGATGCCGTTCACCGGCTACGAGCTGGTGACGCGGATCCAGCAGGTGAACCAGGCCGCGGCCATGGTCGACGCTGCGGGTTCCGCCCGGATGATCACGCTGTTCGCGCCCAAGGGCGGGGTGGGCAAGACGACCCTCGCGTTCAACCTCGCGGTCGCGTTGGGCCAGCAGGGCACGCGGACGGTGCTCATCGATGGCTGCCTGCAGTTCGGCGACCTTCGGGCACTGCTCAAGGTGCCCCTCGAGGCCCCCTCGCTGCTGGACCTGCCCACGGACCGGATCGCGGAGTCGGACCTGCATGACGTGCTGTGGCGGGACCCGTCCGGGATCGACATCCTGCTGGCGCCGCCGCGCATCGAGATGGCGGAGATGGTGACCGTGCGGGACCTAGAGAAGACGATCTCGCTCCTGCGCCGCGTCTACGAGGCGGTTGTCGTGGACACGCCGGCGGTCGTCAACGACATCAACCTCGCGTTCCTCGATGCCTCGGACACGATCCTGGAGATCGTGACCTACGACTCCACGACGATCCACAGCACCATGAAGATGGCCGACGCATTCCGGATGATCGGCTACCCGCCGACCAAGGTCCGCTACCTCGTCAACCGCAGCGACTCAACCGGTGGCTTCGACCCCGAGGTCCTCAACCAGGCCCTCGGCCGGATCCCGGAGCACAGGGTGAGCTCCGGCGGGGCGCTCGTCGTGCGGGCCAACAACGAGGGCATCCCCTTCGTGCTGGCGGACCCGTCGGCGCAGATCAGCCAGGACCTGGCGCGGACCGCCGGGGAGCTGCTCGGGCGCGGCGTGCCCGCGGCCGCGCGGCGGTAGCACCGGGGTGTCGGATCCTCGTCCCATCGGTGTCTTCGACTCCGGTGTCGGCGGCCTCACCGTCCTGCGCGAGATCCTGCGCCGCTCCCCCCACGAGTCCACGATCTACCTCGGCGACAACGCCCGCGCGCCGTACGGCATCCGAACCGACGACGAGGTCCTGCGGTTCTCCGCGCAAGCGCTCGACGAGCTGGCGACGCGGGACGTCAAGGCGCTGGTCGTCGCCTGCAACACGTCCACCGCCGTCGCGCTGCGTGCCCTGCGGGCCCGGTACGACCTGCCGGTTCTGGGCGTGGTCCGCCCGGGTGCCGCCGCAGCGGCCCTGGCCACCCGGAACCGGCGCGTCGGCGTCATCGCGACGCCCGCCACGGTGCGTTCCCACGCCTACTTCAACGCGATCAAGGACGAGAACCCCGCGGTCGAGGTCTACGAGCACGCGACGCCTCGCTTCGTGCCGATGATCGAGGCCGGCATCCTCTCCGGCCCGGAGCTCGAGGCGGCGGTGGAGGAGGAGCTGGCGCCGCTCTTGGGCGAGCGCGACGGGGCGGGGGAGTTCGTCTTCCCACGGCCGCCTTCCGCCAAGATCGACACGCTGCTCCTCGGCTGCACGCACTACCCGCTGCTGCGCGGCATCCTGACGTCCCTGGTGGGGGACCGGGTGGCGATCGTGGACTCGGCCACGGCCACGGCGGCCACGCTGGCCGAGCTGCTGTCCGTCAACGGGCTCGAGGCGCCGGGCACCACGCGCGGTACCGCGGCGGACCCGGGCAAGGCGGGCCACTCGCGTCCCGCCGAGGTGTACGAGGCGCCCGCAACGCACGCCCAGCTCACCACGGGCGACGTGGAGCGCTTCCGGTCGATCGCATCCCGGATGTTCGGCGAGTCGTTCCCGGACGTGGAGGCGGTCACGCTGCGGGAGGACGGCTGATGCCCGGCGACGGGCGGCAGTGCCCCGGCAGGGGAGGAGGACCCCGGATCCCCGATGAGCGCCTCTGGCAGGTCGGGTTCGTCGTCGGTTCGCTGGTCGGCGCGGCGGTGACCGTCGCGGGCCGCCGCCTGGAGCGATCGGCGCGAGGCGCGGGGCTCGTGGACTGGAACCAGGTGGAGGACATCGCGATCGGGCGGCTGCGTCGCGCCCCCGGGACCCTGGACGAGGCTGCGCTGCGCGCGACCCAGGACAGCTATGCCGCCGCGATGGCCCGCGTCGTCCCGGCACTCGGCGCCCACCTCGGCACGGAGTTGCCGGGCGTGGTGGACCGGGTGGCCGTGGTGGACCGCGCGGCCTGGGTCCACGCCAACACGGCAGCCTTCGCCGCGCTCATCGGCCGCCTCGAGGGTGACCTGCTGGACCAGGTGCTCCCGTCCGGCGGGGGGTTCGGCAGGGCGGCGGTCACGCTCGCCAACCGCTGGGTGACCACCCGGCAGCTGGGGCTCCTCCTCGGGTTCATGGGCCAGCGCGTCCTCGGCCAGTACGACCTCGCCCTGCTCAGTGCGGAGACCACGCCCGGGCGCCTCCTGTTCGTGGAGGAGAACATCCGCCAGACCGCCCGGGCGATGGACGTTCCCCTGGAGCCGTTCCGTACCTGGATCGCGCTCCACGAGACCACGCACGCCTTCGAGTTCGAGGCGCACCCCTGGCTGCGCCCATATCTCGCCGGCCGACTGGAGCGGCAGCTCTCGCTGTTCTCGGAGGACGCCGCGTCGATGGGCAGGGACGCGGTTCGGGCGCTGGGCGCGGCGCTGCGCGGCGACGGCAGTCGGGACGACAGGCACTGGCTGGAGCGGCTGATGACCGTGGAACAGCGCGCTCTGTTCCGCGAGACGCAGGCCGTCATGAGCCTGCTGGAGGGGTTCTGCGACCACGTCATGGATGCCGTGGGCAGGGACCTGGTCCCCGGCGTGGAGCGCATCTCCGCGCGGTTCCACGGCCGCCGCGAGCAGCGGACGCCGTTCGAGCGGGCGATGCTACGCGTCACGGGCATGGACCTCAAGATGGAGCAGTACCGAAAGGGCGAGGCGTTCGTCGCCGCGATCGAACGGGCCGCGGGAGCCGCTGCGCTGCGACGGCTCTGGGACGGTCCCGAGACGCTGCCGACGCCCGAAGAGATCGACGGACCCGCCACCTGGGTCCGGAGGATGGGCCTGGATCGCCCGGAAGGAGGCACGGCGTGACCGACGGCACCTCGAACGCACCGGGACCCGGCACCGGACCCGGCGGCGTCCCCGTGGCGATTGCCGTCACGCCGATCCTCGCGGCCCGGTACCGGACCCGCGACCTCGAGCTGATCCGGGCCGCGGCGCCCGGGGCGCGGATCGTGACCATCGGCTTCGATGGGCACCCGGACGGTCCGCTCGACGATGTCGAGGCGATGCTCCGCGGCCGCCTCCCGGCAGAGACCTTCGACCGGATCCTGGCCCGCGCGCCGGCCCTGCGCTGGGTGCATTCGGCCACCGCGGGCGTGGAGCGCGTCCTGACGCCGACGAGCCGTTCCCGCGGCCTCGTCATCACCAACGCCCGGGGCGTCTTCAGCCGACCCATCGCCGAGTACGTGTTGCTCATGATCCTAGCGGTCGCCCGCCGCCTGCCGGAGCTGCTGGAGCTGCAGGCGGAGCGGACGTGGCAGCCGCTGGAGGCGCGCGAGCTGCGGGACGTCACCGTGGGCATCGTGGGCCTGGGTTCCATCGGACGCAGCGTGGGCGCGCTGGCCACGGCGTTCGGCTGCCGGGTCATTGCCACCCGTCGCCGCCCGGAGGCGGGCTCCCACGCGGGCAGCGGCGCGGGCAGCGGCGCGGGCGACGAGCCGTTCCTGGGTTCCGTGATGCTGGACCGGGTCCTGCCGCCGGAGCGTCTCCCGGAGCTGCTGGCCGACTCCGACTTCGTGGTGCTGGCCGCACCGCTGACCCCGGACACCCACGGGCTCATCTCGGATGAGGCGATCGCCCAGATGAAGCCGGGCGCCTGGGTCATCAACGTGGCGCGCGGGGAGCTGGTCGACGAGCGGGCCCTCGCGCGTGCGTTGCGCGACGGCCGCCTGGGCGGCGCGGTGCTGGACACGTTCCGCGAGGAGCCGCTGCCACCGACCTCGTCCCTGTACGACCTGCCGAACGTGATCCTGACGCCGCACACTTCCTGGTCGTCGACGCGGGTGCTGGACCGGTCCGTCGACCTGTTCTGCGACAACCTGCGGCGCTACGCTGCGGGCGAGCCGCTGGTCAACGTCGTGGACCCGAACGCAGGGTACTGAAGTGCAGTTCATCGGAGGAACCATGGAGGACTATCGCGTCAAACTGATCCAGACCGCCTTCGACCTGGCAACGGCCGGGACCGGCAGGGTGGATCCGGGCGACGAGGGGCGCTTCCTGCGCCGCTTCCGCACCATCTATCGCCACCTCGCGGCTACCGTGGAGACATCGGGAGTCGGCCTGGAGCCAAACCCGATGATGGGGATGGATCCCTTTGGCCGGACACCTGCGCAGGTGCAGGACCTGCTCGATCGGACCGAGGCGAATCTCAACGAGCTTGACCGCTAGGCCTCCACGCTCCTCCGCCCGATCACGCAGGACATTTGCGCGGGTGCGCTCGGGCTGCTGTTCACCCTCGTGGTGATCGTGCTGGCCAGGACGTCCGGCCCGCCGATCTGATCGCCGCCGCCCTGCGGTGGGGTGTGGCGCCGGAGTCCAGGACATCGCCGTTCGGCGCCCTGAGGCGGTCCCTTGGGACGGCTTCGTTGCCCCAGGCGCCACAGAATCGGGCGTTCCCGGCCCGAAACGGCCCCAAGACGGTCCCGAAACGGCCCTGAACGGCCCACATCGGGGTCCGGCGCCCGGTTTCGTGGCGTCCCAGGCATCGGGCGACCTCGACCCCGCTTCGCCAACCTCCCGACCCGGGCACAATCACCCCATGCAGATTGCCATCGTCGGTCTCGCCGGGTGCGGCAAGACGACCGTCTTCAACACGCTCACCCGCGGCCATGCCCAGACCGGCGGATACGGTGGCCTCCAGCTCAACGTCGGGGTGGTCAAGGTCCCGGACCAGCGTCTCGACAAGCTCGCCGCCATCTTCAAGCCCAGGAAGATCGTCCACGCGGACGTCACCTACATCGATCTGCCGGCCCCGCCGGCCTCCTCCGAGGGCCGCGTGGGCACCGAGGAGCTGCCCGCTGAGCACCTGGCCCGCCTGCGCGACGCCGACGCGATGATCCACGTCGTCCGAGCCTGGGACGACGCCGCGCACCCGCATCCTGCGGGCTCGGTGGATGCCGCCCGGGATCTCGAGAACCTGGACCTCGAGTTCATCCTCGCGGACCTGGCGATGATCGACCGCCGCCTGGAACGGCTGCACGGTTCCGGCCGCCACGGCACCCCCGCCGAGCGCGAGGCGAACGAGCGCGAAGGGGTGGTCCTTGCCCGCCTCAAGCCCGCCCTGGAGGCCGGCCGCCCGATCCGCGACGAGACACTCGACCCGGACGAGGAGAAGGCGCTCCGCGGCTATCGATTCCTGACCCAGAAGCCGGTGCTCGTGCTGCTCAACGTGGGCGAGCGCGAGCTGGCGGCAGCCCCGGCGCTGATCGACGCGATCAAGGCTCGCTACAACCACCGCCACGCAATGGTGGACGCCCTGTCGGCGAAGATCGAGATGGAGCTGGGCGAGCTGGAGCCGGACGAGGCCGCCGTGTTCATGGAGGAGCTCGGGCTCGCTGAGTCGGCCCTGGACCGGGTGATCGCCCTGTCCTACCGGCTGGTCGGCCTGATCTCGTTCCTCACCGCAGGCCCGGACGAGGTGCGCGCGTGGCCGGTTCCGGACGGCTCCAACGCGGTCGACGCGGCCGGGGCCATCCACAGCGACCTCGCCCGCGGGTTCATCCGGGCCGAGACGATCGCCTACGAGGAGCTACTGGCGATGGGGTCCATCGCGGAGGCGAAGAAGCACGGCAAGGTCCGCTCGGAGGGCAGGACCTACCGGGTTCGCGACGGCGACGTCATCGAGATCCTGTTCAGCCGGTGACGTCCGCCCAGGACCCGCCCGCATCGGTCGCCCGGCCTCACGACCCGATCGCCCGGCCCAGGAGGGACGCCCGGTTCAGTTGAGGCGCGGGTCCCCGGCCTGGAGGTCCGCCAGGATCGTTGCGTAGTCCACGCCTTCCCCTTCGGTGTCGAGGTCTGCGAGGAAGTTCTCGTCGTCGTCCTTGGACACGTTCACGGCGGCGGTCAGGCGGTCGTCGCTGATCGCGATGAACTCGTGGTCGCGCTCCAGCTCCTCCGCGATGGCCTCCACCAGCGTGGCGCTCACGTGGGTGTCCTGGATCCGGCGCCGGATCGACTGGACCAGGTCGAAGAACTCCTCCGGGTCCATCTCCTCCTCGCGGGCCAGGAGGAGGTCGGCGAAGACGTCGTTGTCGCCCTCATGAAGCTCGTAGAAATGCATGATGATCAACCTCGGTCGGGAAGCGGCCGGGAACGGCCGACGGCGCACGCGCGTGCGCGAGGAGGGCCAGTATAGGCGGGCTCCTCTGGGGTCCCTGCGGAGGATGGATGAACGAGACGCCCACGGTGGTGGTGATCGGCTCCGCGTGCCGGGACCTGGTCGACGACGACGAGCGAGGCTGGCGGCTGGGCGGCGGGGCGTCGTACTCGGCCCTCGCGCTCGCCCGGCTCGGTCTCAGGGTGGGCGCCCTGGTCGTGGCGGACCCGCTGGCCGCGGGTTCGCGCGAGGTCCAGATGCTCCGCGACCATGGCGTGGACGTGGTCATCGTGCCCGGTGCCCGCGGTCCGGTCTTCATCAACATCGAGACGCCCACGGGCCGCATCCAGCACACCCCGCAGGTCTCGGACCCGGTCGACCCGGCCGCATTGCCGGCGGCATGGCGCATGGCGCCGGCGTGGATGTTCGGTCCCGTTGCCGCCGAGGTGCCCGACGCCTGGGCCGGCATCCCGCCCCCGGATGCGCTCGTCGCCCTCGGCTGGCAGGGACTGCTCCGGGTGCTGACGCCCGGCGCCGCGGTGCGACACCTGCCGCCGGGCCCGTCGCCGGTCGTCCGTCGGGCGGACCTCATCGGCGTGGGGCGCGACGACATCGACACCTCGATCTCGCCCGCGGACCTCACGTCGCTGATGCACCCGGGCGCAACCCTCCTGTACACGGACGGGATCCACGGCGGGAACGCCTACGTGGTGGCCGACGACGGCGGGATCGCGTCGACGCGGCACTGGCGCAGCATCCCGATCGAGCACTACGTCGACCCGGTCGGTGCCGGCGACACGTTCCTGTCCGGCGTGTTTGCCGCGCTGGTGGACCCGGGTCTGGTCTCGACGTGGCGCGGACCTGATCCCGATCTGCGCCTGGGTGCCGCGTGCGGCTCCCTCGTCCTCGAGGGTCCGGGCCTCAACGGCGTCCCGGACCACGATGCGGCCCTGCGCCGCATGCGCGGGGGCGAGAACCCGGATTGAGGCGGGCGTTGATTGGTCGGCTGCGGCCAGGGGTCGGGGGGTGTGGCCCCACGGACCACAGATGGCCGGCCGACGCCGCTCAGTTCGGGATCGGGCCGGTCGCTCCGGCCCGCAGGATCCGCCCCGCTAGGCGTGCGCCTCGCCGCTGGAGGTCCGCCTCCACGCGCGGGTAGGGGCGCCCGGTCGCGCGGGAGCGCTCGAGCAGGCGCCAGGCCGCACGGGTGGCCGCGAGGGCACCGGCAGGGTCCCCCAAGCGGTGCTCGCGCAGCTTCGCCACCTCGATCCAGGCGATCGCCCCCAACCCGCCCCCGGAGGCCGCTGCGGTCTGCCACGCCTCCGCGGCCTCCGCCCACCGGCCGAGCCGTCGCAGGACCCGCGCGCGCTCCGCCGCGAGGCGCTCGTCCGTCCAGCGGCCGGCCGCGTCCCACGCCGGCGCCGCCGGCGTC